>JBKJLT010000475.1:0-3016 GCA_046596765.1 Ferruginibacter sp.
CGCTCCATTTATCGCCCCGGGCAAACTTTATATTTCAAAGGTATTGTTACTTCAAAAGAAAAAGATGTTAGCAAAAGTGGCGTAGTTCCAAATTATAAAACCACTATACAGCTTAAAGATGCAAACGGGCAAAAGTCAGCCGAACTAAACGTTACAACCAATGAATTCGGCAGTTACAAAGGTTCATTTAAATTGCCTGAAGGCATAATGAATGGCAACTTCAGCCTGTATGATACGGCGGCCAAATCATCGGTAAGTTTTAGTGTAGAGGAATACAAACGCCCTAAATTTTTTACCGAAATACAAAAACCAAAAGGCACTTACCGCATTAACGACAGCATTGAAGTTACCGGTACTGCCAAAGCTTATGCAGGCAATAATATAGATGGCGCCAAAGTAAGTTACCGTGTAGTACGTAAAGTGCGCTACCCAATCTGGTGGGGATGGGGAGGTTATTACAAAGATTTTCCTTCAGGTAATAAAGAAGAAACGGAGATAACCAATGGCATTACCGCAACCGATGCAAAAGGCGAATTCAAAATAAAATTCAAAGCAATACCCGATGAATCGGTTGATAAAAAAGACCAGCCAACTTTTTATTACGAAGTAAGTGCTGATATTACCGACATCAATGGAGAAACAAGAAGCGGCAACACTTCGGTGGCAGTTGCTTACCAAATGCTGCAACTGAATATTGAAATGCCTGAAACTATTGCTGCCGACAGTCTTAAAAATTTAAAAATATCAACCACCAACCTCAACGATATTTTTGAAAAGGCAAACGTAAATGTTACCATAACCAAAGTACAATCGCCAACAAAAATTTTTAGAGACAGGTATTGGCAAATGCCCGACCAATTTATAATGAGTAAGAACGAATACGAAGGTTATTTCCCTTACGATGTTTATAAAGACGAAGACCAGAAAGATAAATGGCCGCTGGCAGAAAAGGTGTTGGATAGAACCGACAGCACAAAGGAAAATGGGCAATGGGCAATGGGCAATAAGCAAATTGAAAAGGGGTGGTACAAGATTGTTGCCACCACAAAAGACAAGTATGGTGAGTTGGTGAAGGCTGAAAAATATGTAAAGGTCTTGAGCAGTACTGAGCGAAGTCGAAGTATCGAAGGAACTGCGGGCAAGGGATCGAGCGAAGTCGAGAGCCCGGTTACTGTTACAGTAACAAAAGGCAACGCAGAGCCCGGTGAATTTATCAGGTACAATATTGCAACTGGCTTTGATAATATTTGGCTTATCCATTCCTTAAGTAAAATGGATAAATCAAATACGCTGACTTATAAAACAATTACCAACACACAATCTGCGCCTTTTGCGCAAGCAGTAACTGAACAAGACCGTGGAGGTATGGCCATGAGTTACGCATTTGTAAAACACAACCGTGTTTATAAAGGCAACCAGGCTTTCAGTATTCCCTGGAGCAATAAAGATTTAAACATCAGTTACGAAACCTTTAGAGATAAATTATTACCCGGCGCCCAGGAAAAATGGAAAGTAAAAATAACCGGTAACAAAGGAGAGAAAGTTGCTGCTGAAATGCTTGGCGGCATGTACGATGCAAGTTTGGACCAGTTTAAACCGCATAGCTGGCAAAGGCCGGATATATGGCCTGGATTGTACAATACCATCAGTTGGGATGAAAGTGGATTTGAAAAAGTGGAATCAGACGAACTTAATAAAAGAGATTATGATTACCTAACATCTCCTGAAAAAAATTATGATAGGTTATCTTTTTCACATTATCATCAATATATAGAAATGCGGGCAAAAATGAGGGGCTACGTAAAACAAGGCGCAGATGGAAACGAATATGTTGATTGGAAAAAAGCAAATAGCGTTAAATGGAATGATAAAAGTATTAATGAAAAGGTTGATGCAATTATTGTTACACCTAACAATAGAATATTTGGACGTGGAAATGGTGCCCCTGTAATGGTATCAACATATGATTCCTTAGGAAATACTATATTTGGAGATTCAGGTGGCGCTGCTTCAGCTTCAGAACTTTCTTCTATTGTTAAATTACCTGAACCTCCAAAAATTCAAACACGCAAAAACTTCAACGAAACCGCTTTCTTCTTCCCCGATCTTAAAACAGATGCCGAAGGCAATATTGAATTTAGTTTTACCATGCCCGAAGCATTAACGCAGTGGAAACTGATGACACTGGCACATACCAAAGATGCGGCAACTGCCTACAGCGAAAAAACAGTAGTAACGCAAAAGCCATTGATGGTACAGCCCAATGCCCCACGGTTTATGAGGGAAGGTGATAACATGGAGTTCAGCGCAAAAATTGTAAACCTCAGCGAAAAAGAAGTAACCGGCATTGCTACATTAGAATTGCTGGATGCTGCAACCAATAAACCGGTTGATGGCTGGTTTAAGAATGTTTTTCCATCACAATATTTTACAGTAGCGGCTGGGCAAAGCCAGGCGGTAAAATTTCCCATGGAAATTCCATTCAATTTTAATTCGGCCATGACGTACAGGATTGTTGCAAAGGCCGGTGAATTTTCTGATGGCGAAGAAATGGCTATACCCATTTTAACCAACCGGATGCTGGTAACAGAAAGCATGCCGCTCAACCTTCGTAACCAAACAACAAAAACTTTTAAGTTTGATAAACTACTGAACAGCGGAAGCAGCACAACCATCAGCAATCATGCTTTAACTGTAGAATATACTTTAAACCCTGCATGGTATGCGGTGCAGGCACTGCCTTACTTGATGGAGTATCCTTATGAATGTGCAGAGCAAACTTTCAACAGGTATTATGCAAATACACTGGGAAGTTATATCAGCCGTTCAGTGCCAAAAATTAAAGCGGTTTTTGAACGTTGGAAAAATGTTGATACGGCTGCGCTGCTTTCCAATCTTGAAAAAAATCAAGAATTAAAATCAGCCTTATTACAGGAAACACCCTGGGTACTGGATGCACAAAACGAAAATCAGCAGAAGAAAAACATTGCATTGCTGTTTGATATGGTGCGTATGA
>JBKJLT010000101.1:0-13078 GCA_046596765.1 Ferruginibacter sp.
TTGAAAGCGAGTTGCCGGATGACATGAAAGCAGTAATAGAAAAATGGAAAAACTATATTGGGCATAAAGCAGATTAAATGATATAGTTCCAGCCATTTTCATCTGGTGCTAAACCTAATCTTATCTGCTCCAGTTTGTTTTTCAATTTGTTCATCAATGTATTTTCGTCATACTCCGGCAGTGTAAAATCAATGCCATTAATATTGATGATTTTGATAGGTGCTACCACAGCCGCAGTACCAGCACCAAAAGCTTCCGTAATAGTTCGGGATTTAAAAGCCTGTTCAAGTTCGGTTATTGCAATGGGCCGCTCTTCGGTTTTATATCCCATATCGTTTGCAAGGGTTAATAAAGAATCTCTTGTAACACCATCCAGTATTGAATCTGACAAAGGAGCTGTAACCAAAATATCATTGATCACAAACATCACATTCATCATACCTGATTCTTCTATGTACTTATTTTCTTTTGCATCGGTCCATAAAACCTGGTCGTAACCCGCAAGCCTTGCATTTTGTGTTGGTAAGAATGAAGCGCCATAGTTACCCCCGCATTTTGCAAAACCAGTTCCTCCCTTTGCAGCACGTATGTATTCGGTTTCAACCTTAACTTTTATAGGATCGGCAAATAAAGATGGCACCGGACCTGTAAAAACCACAAAACGATATTCATCAGAAACCTTTACTCCAAATCTTGCTTCGGTTGCAAAAATAAAAGGCCGCAAATAAAGCGCATGGCCGGCTTTTGCAGGCACCCATGCTTTATCCAGACCGATCAACTGCATCAACCCATCCATAAATATTTCTTTTGGTACTACAGCCATACACATTCTTTCCAGCGACTTTACAAAACGGTCGTAATGCTTTTCCATCCTGAAAATATTGATGCGGTCATCATGCATTCTGAATGCCTTCATCCCCTCAAAAACTGTTTGTCCATAATGCAATGCCAATGCAGAGGGGCTTAAAGAAAGATTAGCGTAGGGCACAATATGCGGTTGTTTCCATTCTCCATTTACATAATCACAAACAAGCATGTGGTCTGCAATGTATTTACCAAATTCAAGCTGGTTAAAGTCCACTTCATTGATGCTGGAATGATTTGTTTTACGAACAGGAATGTCTGCAATGATTTCCATAAATTTTTTGATTTAAATTTTTAACAGCACAAAATTTGTTCATTTTTTTTGAATAAAACAGATTCAGATTTAGTATTTTTGACTATATCAGATTTTACAGCAATGAAAAAAACATTCAACTCAGATGACCATCTTTATATACAGGTTGCAGATGGTTTAGAAAAAATGATTGCAGACGAAGTGCTGCATATCGGCGATAAACTGCCGTCGGTAAGGGTACTGAGCGATGAGTACGGGATTAGCATGGGTACTGCATTTCAGGCTTATTACCACCTGGAGGGCAGAGGTTTGATAGAGGCCCGGCCAAAGTCGGGATACTACGTGCGGTTTAATCATAAGCGTTTTCCGGAGTTGCCGGATAATGTAACGCCGGATACCCTGTCGCATGAGGTAAGCATTAAAGAAATGATCGCATCTATTTATACTGATATAGCTGCCGGAACGGTTACAAACCTGGCGCTGGCAGTACCCGATTCATCGTTATTACCAGCAGCAAAGCTGAACAAATCGGCTATTTATGCTTTGCGCAATACAAAAAATAACTGTTTAGATTACGAACACACACAGGGCAATATTGAATTGCGTAAGCAAATAGCCAAGCTTGCTTTTAACTGGGGAGCCAATATAAAAGCAGATGAAGTTATCATTACCTGCGGCTGCCTGGAAGCTATTTGTCTTTGTTTAAAGGCAGTAACAAAACCGGGTGATACCGTGGCTGTAGAAAGCCCCACCTATTTTGGTATTAACCAGGCCATTGAAAGCCTCGGTTTAAAAGTGGTCGAAATATCTACCGATCCGGTTGCAGGAATTGACCTGGACCATTTACAAAAAGCCATTAAAAAATTCGCAATAAAAGCCTGTGTGTTTATTCCCAACTATAATAATCCTTTAGGCAGTTGCATGCCCGATGAAAATAAAAAGAAATTAGTTGAGCTCATTACCAAACACAACATTCCTTTAATTGAAGATGATATTTACGGAGAACTGTATTTTGGAAAAACAAGGCCAAGAAATTGCAAATATTACGATACCAAAGGACTGGTCATGTACTGCTCCTCATTTTCCAAATCACTCTCGCCAGGTTACCGCATTGGTTGGGTAATACCCGGAAAATATTTTGAAGCCATAAAGCAGTTAAAGCGCATACAAAACATCAGCAGCCCTACACTCACCCAGGCAGCCATGGCTCATTATTTAAAGCACGGCCGTTACGAATTTCATTTAAAGAACCTGCGCAAAGCATTACACACACAGAGTTTGCGTTATGTGCAGGCTATCATCAAATACTTTCCGGCAGATACAAAAGTGTCCCGGCCACATGGTGGATTTATCCTTTGGCTCGAACTTAATAAAAAAATCAATGCATTTAAATTACGTACCGAAGCAATGAAACATCAAATATCCATTGTACCAGGCCAAATATTTTCGGCAGGCAATAATTACTGCAACTGTATACGTATCAGTTTTGGTAAACCCTGGAACGAAGATGTAGACTATAGTTTTATGATGCTGGGAAAACTGATCAGGAAAATGCTGTAAAGGCCTCTGATTAAAAAAAAACAAAAGTAAATAAATAGAAAATGTCAGGGTGAGCTTGTCGAACCCAGTGTAGCCAATGAACCCGCCTTCGACAAGCTCCCCGAAATAATCGGGACAGGCAGGCTGACAGCTAAAAATTTGAAAAAATACGATTATTAACTACGCATTAATGATCTTCGATTTTTTTAAATAAGCCCCATTTGTACTGTAAATAAAAAGGCAGCTTCCGTTCTTTATCTTATCAATAATTGACTTATGCAATTTTTCAGGCAGAGCAGGGCAGCCCCAGCTACGCCCAATATAACCCTGTGATTTTATTAAGGATTCATCTACATAACCGGCACCATGAATTACGATATCACGCTTTTCTGCATTGTCATTAATTCCTCTTTCTAATCCGGCGAGCCTTAATGAATAACCATTGCCGCCTGAATAGGTATTTTTAGTTTCATAAAAACCAAGACTGCTTTTATTACTTTCCGGTGTATTTGAAAATTGATTCGCATATTCCTTGCCCGAATTAACACCATGTGCAACGTAGGTGTGATACAACACCCGAAGATTATTTAAATCAATAATAAACAATCTTTTCCGGGAAGATGGCTGGCTGAAATCTACGATGGAAATAATATTATCTTTTGAAAGCTTGCCGGCCTGCACGAGGTAATTAAATCCTTTCATTGCATAACTAAAAGCCATTTTTGATAAACCCAGGTTATCCAGGTGCATACTGTCGTATTCGGCTTCTATTACATTAATATCAGAACCAGTATTCGCCTGTGCATCTTTGCTGCTTTTTTCTACTCCAACGTGAACCTTCATAACCTGGTAATGCGATTTGGTCGCAGCAAAAACCATGGGCATATGCAATAATATCATGCATATTAAGGGAAGGTAGATAAGTTTACCTTTTAAACTGGTACCATTCGTGAATATTTTATTTAGCATACTGGATTTTTTATCATTTTTAATTTAGATATTCCTAACCACAATCGCTTAAAATCAAAACAAAGCCATAAACCGTTTATACGGTTTAGAGATCAATAAGTAATAACAGTGGTGGTTGGTGATAATAAAACCTAAGATGAATTGCTTGAACAACTTATAACAATTCGCAAATTTACTTTTTAATGCACTGATAAAGATTCTATATCGCTATTTTAATAACGTTTTAACATACATATCATTGTGCTAATATTATATTTTTTACCAGTCTGGTAAATGGAGGGCGCACTAACATAAATTTTAATAACTGTTATGTGATGAAGATGCTGTGGAGTGAAAGCATTTAAAACCATCGGTTAATGTATGGCTAAAACAGGAACATGACTGTGCAGCACCAATTGTTTGGTTCGGCTCCGGTGAAAAATACTGCTTAAAAAATTATGACGCCGGGGCATTACAATTAGCAGGTCTATTTGATTCTTTTCGGCAAAATCCATAATACCCTCTTCTATATTATCACTGCCTATAAAATGAAAATGCGGTTTTAACGCCTTTAACATTTCCTGCATCAGACTGGATTCAAAAACAATATCCGCATCAAAAACGGCTGTATCACCAATATTGAGGATATGCAATTCAGCATTGAAATCATGTACAAGCAATTTAATTTCTTCAAAGGGTGTGCTTTCAATCACTTTACTTAAATCACTGGCGAGTCCTATTTTTTTTATTTGAGAAAAAGATGCCCCGGCAGGCACAGTTATTACAGGCCATGGCAAATGCACAACCGTGTTAACCGCATGTTCCCCAAACAATAAATGCTCCGTGGCTGTTTTGCACTGGCTGCCCATCACTACAACATAAGGCTGTATTCGTTCGCAAACATTTTTCAAATCCTCATAAAAGCCTCCCATACCGGTTTCAGCTTCAATAAGTACTTTGCCGTTTATTCTGCGTTTTATTTCTTCCTGCAGGCCCAGCATTTCCTGCTCTGCAGTACGCATCATATCTTCAAGATTAATGGCTATCGGTAAATCACTATAACCAATCGGTGTTTGCACTACATGCAGCAATAAAATATCAGCACCAATGGCCACGGCCATGTCTGCAGCATAGTTACAGGCATTAGCTGCTGCTTGCGAAAAATCTGTTGTAACTACTATCTTTTTCATAAAAATGATTTTAAAAAAATTTTGCTGTTTTGCAAAATAATTATTCCGAATTTTCCGGTTCAGTGCATATATCGTACATCCAAAATCCGTGCCTTCTTACCTTATAAAGTTAATGACAGCTATGCAGGGAATAAAATGATTTGCGTTAGGGATGATAGTGACATTAGTCATTTTACCCGCTATTTAAAATGCTTGCACAAGTTGCGGAAAATATAAACTGCGGGCAAAAAGCTGAATATTTCCGGTAATCGTAAAATTATAAATTTTTATTACGGTAGAATTTGAATATTCAGGTGTATGCAATTCATGTGCTTTGGCTGTTGGCATTTATTAAACCGCAATCTATCCTAACGCCGCTGTTGCGCCTCTGGCCAACAGCCTGAGGGTAAACCATTTTAATCTTTGCAACGAGTTAGTATTCGTAAATCATGGGGGGCATATTGATGTAACATTGGAGTTGGCAGTATTGGGATTTTTCAGGAGTCTGCTGTTGCCGGGCTTCGGCTGTTGGCGAGACGCACAACAACGGTCTCCGATATGGTTGCAGCTTCGAAATTTTAGCAGTAACGCCAATACGGGAGAAGAATGAAGATTTATGAATTTGGCAAAAATCAATCAGACTATGAAATCATCGAAAAATTAAAACTTATCTGGCGTAATTTTTGAACAGTACTTTACTGACGAATTATTTAAAATATCCACTAAATCAATTACTATGACACAAGACAGCACAATCCTTCTTTACACATACAACGATATACTGGAGGCCAATATCATCCGGGATAAACTGAAAGATGCAGGAATAGATTCTTTTATTGAAAATGAAGATGTGGTTGGCTTCAATCCCAACGGAGGTGTAAAGGTTAAGATATTTTCGAAAGACCAGGAAGCTGCCGAAAAGATTATTAATGAATAAAAAAAACTGATAAGCGTTATTTAAATAAGATGTCTTTATATGACCGAAATAAAATTATTGGAGGCAAAATCCGGATATGGTAATTATAACTTTTCAAGCCAGCCCCCTATATAATCAAAGACCTGTTGTTTTTCTTTTTCATTATGAATTTCGTGATAAAGGCCTTCCCAGAGTTTTAGCTCAATCATCTGCGGATTGTTTTGAGCAAATGCAACTGTTCCCTGGTATGAAGTAATTCTGTCAGCAGTGCCGTGCATAGCTAATGTTTTAATCTTTAGCTCTCGGGCGTGTTCAATCGGGTACAATCCTGCCGCATGTACATTTAAAAAAAATGTGGAACTGATTTTATCGTGTACCAAAGGATCCTTTTTATAAGCATCTACTATTGACTGCTCTCTTGATAAAGCAGCCAATTCCAATTCGGTTGGCAGCGTTAAAGCGGGTAAAATTTTTGCCATTATTTTAGAGAGCGAAACTTTCCATTGCGGAGGATTAAAAGCCAGCTTAAAATATGGGGCTGTAATAATAAGGCCCTTTAATGCCGGCTGATTTCTCAGCACAAAGTTGGCAGCAATATTTCCTCCCAAACTATGACCGTAAATAAAAAGCGGTAAGCCATTAAACAACTCACCAGCTTTTTTTACCAGCAAATCAGTATCATCCATCAACTGCTTGTAAGATGAGATATGCCCTTTTTTACCTTGCGAAGTTCCATGTCCCCGGTAGTCCATACCCATAACTGCATAATGTATGCTCATGAAGAAGTCAATAACATGTTGGTACCTGCCGAAATGTTCCCCCATTCCATGAATTAAAACAATGACTCCTTTAATTTCTCCCAGTGGAGAAAAACTTGCTCCCTGTAGTTGCAGCCCATCGGTTGTGGTTAGTAAAAACTTATGTTGCACAGCTTTATGGTTTTGATACAATGTAACTTATAATCTTGTAAGTTTATTACTAAAATATCAACCGTTCAAATCACAAAGATTTTATCTTTGGTGAGAGGTGCCTAACTTTGAAAAACCGGGAAGGCCATCAATCATTTCTGGCTGAGTAGTAAAGTTCTTCGTCAATATAACCCCCACGAAGGGCTATAAACTGTATCGGGGAAAGGAAAATTATCTAACCAGGTTGTACAGGATTATCACCGCCCATGTCAAATATTCCACCGGGAATTAATACCATACCAGTAAGCGATGTGTCTCCACTGAATATTATTGAGTTGCTATCTGGGTTACCTGCAAACCTGTTGGGCACATTAATACAGTAGTGAGCACTATCTTTTTTTGCTTGTGCTTCATCAGCAGATTGATTATCGCTGCAGGAACAAAATAGACAAATACTACACAACACACTTAAATATATGCCCTTTGCTCTTTTCATAATTTTTTCAAATACAAGTTATACCAAAATGAATTTCATTTTAAGCCAAAGTAGCAGAGCTGAAATTCAAGCCAGGCTTTTGTGCGGCTGGTATTTGGTAAATACCGATTGGACTGATTAAAAAGTCACATCGGTATTAACGAACAGTATTGTATCTGCTGTAACAACTTCTACCAAAACTTAGCATAAATCAGCGTTATCATTAAAAGAATAACTACAATGAGCACCGTATGCATTGGTTTTATCTTAAACATGCTGCTGTCAATTTCCAATCCCTTAGGATTAAACTTAGGACCAAATAAACTGATAACAACCATTATTGCAACAGCAAAAAAGAAACTGTATCCCATATTTATCAGGAACGGGATTTCATAAACACCTGCTCCATTTTTAAATGCGGTGTAGAGCCATGTTTCATTACCAAAAACAGACGGTGCATAATTCATAAAGAATAATGAAAATAAAAACCCTGATAGTAACCCTGCAATGGCTGCTGCACCGGTAGTACGTTTCCAGAAGAAGCCGAGAATAAACATAGCAAATACACCCGGACTGATGAGACCTGTATATTTTTGTATGAAAGTAAATCCACCTTCACTGCTTATACCCAGTAAGTCATTCCAGGTAAAGGCAATGGCAATTACCATTGCTAATGCAATAACTAACCTGCCCAGCCACACCATCTTTTTTTCAGTGGCTTCTTTATTAATGTACTTCTTATAAATATCGAGTGTGAAGATGGTGGAGATACTATTCACTTTACCCGCCAAAGATGCAACAATGGCTGCAGTAAGTGCCGCGATTGATAATCCTTTTAAACCGTTTGGTAAATAGGCCAGAATTGCAGGGTATGCATTATCGGCACTCACTTTTCCGTTTGCCAACATCTCCGATTGAAGACCACCGTTCTTGTGTAAAACATAGGCTGCTATACCTGGCAGCATTACAATAACGGGCATTAAAATCTTTAGAAAACCTGCGAAGAAAATACCGGTACGGGCAGTTTTTAAATCGGCACCCAGCGCCCTTTGTGTTATATACTGGTTACATCCCCAGTAGTTTAAATTGGCTATCCACTGTCCTGCCGCATACATGGCAATACCCGGCAGTGCCAGATAATTATTAACCTCAGCCTGAGTAGCTTTTTCGCCCGGCTTATCAAATATCATTCTAAAATGTTCCGGTGCATCCTCCATCAGTTTATTAAAACCCGCAAGTATATTTTTTCCCATCCCAAAATGTTCACTCACCAATGTTAGTGCAACATAAGATGTAACTAAACCACCTATTATTAAAACTACCACCTGTATAACATCCGTGTATCCAATCACCTTCATACCACCCAATGTTATGATGAGCGCAAAACAGGCCAATGCAATCATGATCAGATGAAAATGATCTCCCCCACTTAAATTATTAATAGCCAGTGCCCCAAGAAAGAGAATAGAAGTAAGGTTTACAAAAACGTAAAGAAATAACCAAAAAATAGCCATGATCAAACTCACTGATTCGTTATACCGCTGTTTTAAAAACTGCGGCATGGTAAATATTTTATTCTTCAGGTAGATAGGCATAAACCATATTGCTATGATGATAAGCGCTATGGCTGCTACCCACTCGTAAGCTGCAATAGCAATACCCATGGTAAAGCCTGCACCACTCATGCCGATAAATTGTTCAGCAGAAATATTGGATGCTATCAGTGATGCACCAATGGCCCACCACGTAAGCGAACCTTCAGCAAGGAAAAAATCTTTTGTGTCTGTTTCTTTTTTCTTTTTTTTCTTATAAATATAGATCCCATAAGAAGTTACCAATAAGAAGTAGAAAATGAATACAAGATAATCGGCGGTTACTAAACTGTTCATGAGTTAGTGGTTTGGTTATTTATTATTTGGGTTGATTTTAATAATTTTTTTTTGAATGAAAACGATTGACTCACTATTCCATTTCAGCAACGTTTTTTTTCCATCTCCATGCATCCATTACCATATCTGCCATATTTTTTTCCGCCTTTCATGCTAATACTTCATTTGGTTTTATAACATCAGCATATAAAGCAGGTGCATCG
Source organism: Ferruginibacter sp. (assembly GCA_046596765.1). Classification (GTDB taxonomy): domain Bacteria; phylum Bacteroidota; class Bacteroidia; order Chitinophagales; family Chitinophagaceae; genus Ferruginibacter. The sequence continues at coordinate 9,165 of JBKJLT010000101.1, forward strand.
CAGGCATGCAATTACCTGTTTTGTAATGCAATTTTACAGTATTTATTTTTTCAAATTCATGTATTAATTCCAAAAGGGATATTCCATTTCCAGTACCCACATTGAAACCCCGTAACCTTCCCCGATAATAACACTGAGCATCCTATGCAGGTCTTTCATCTTTTAATAAATCTACTACTATTCCCTGCCAGGGCCGCTTCATCATGTGGTGAGAAACTAAAATCCAGTCTCCTGTTAAAATATTCAACCTTGTATGCGCATGTTCTTTTAAATCAAACATAGTTTAGAAAATTATTTCAGTTCCGTTTTCAATTGATGCGATGTAATAAGTTAATGGCAAACTCATTTCCTTTTCGTAGGCTGGTTTTATCAATTCAATTAATTTATCAATAGCGTCTTCTTTTACAAGATTGATTGTACAACCTCCAAATCCACCACCCATCATCCTGGCACCAATAACGGCATCATTATTTCGTACAAAGTCAACCAGATAATCCAGTTCTTTACAACTCACTGCATACATGCTGCTCAAGCCATTATGCGTTGCAAACATCTTTTTACCCAACGCATTAATATCACCCTTTTCTAAATCGGCACAACCTTGCTGCAGTCTCTTTATTTCCTGTACAATAAACCGGCTGCGCATGTCTATCAAAGCGTGTTTGGGTAACACATATTCATCCAGCATAGTCTCCGTAGCATCCCTTAATGAATTTACCTCAGGGTGATGTTCTTTTATCCAGGCAACGGCCTGCTCACATTCCTGCCTGCGGGTGTTGTATTCGGATGATGCCAGCGAATGCTTCACATTTGTATTCAACAGTAAAATTTTGATACCTTCCAGTTTGAATGGTACATATTCGTATTCCAATGACCGACAATCTAATTTTATAACATGATCACGCTTGCCCATTACAGAAGCAAACTGGTCCATAATACCACACAACACACCTGCATATTCATGCTCAGCCTTTTGAGCCATCTGCACCATTTCAATTTTACCAAGGTTGGTTTGCAATAACTCATTTAACGCAAATACAGTAGCACACTCAACTGCAGCCGATGAAGAAAGGCCGGCACCCATGGGTACATCGCTGGTAAGTATTGCATTAAAACCTTTGAGCGAAATATTTTTTTTCTGAAACTGTGCCACAGCGCCCAGGATATAATTAGGCCAGCTTATATCACCCACAGGTTTTAAATCATTAATAGATATTGAAAAAGTCTCATTCAGATCTTTTGCCAATAAATGAATTTCGTTATCATCTCTTAAAGCCATAGCGATATATGCTGCTTTATCAATTGCAGCCGGTAAAACAAAACCATTGTTATAATCGGTATGCTCGCCAATGATATTTACCCGGCCAGGTGAACGCACTATTAATGGGCACTGGGTGGTAACGAATAACTTAGTAAACTCCTCCTTAAAACTTTTTATATTATTTTCCATTGCAGCTATTTTGAATGCAAATCTATTTTTTAAATTTTGACATTAAGGAGTATCGATGTGAAATTTTCCAGAATAATAAATATTTATACATGATAGTTTGTGATGCCTAGGATACTGTTTTGGGCATTGTGTAAGGGATCACCACGTTTTGAAAATTAGAAAAAATATTATTGAAAATTCCCGTCATGTATCACCCAACTATAATTCCTGGGGGGAAGCCTCATCTTTCAGAGGCACAGTTTCAAACCGAATATATTTCCATGCCTGGCAATGGATACCTCACCCGCTGCATAGCCGGCTATAGCGATAGCACTTTTTCAAGTAATCAATTAAAAAATGATTTAAAAAAATTGTTTACTATTTTTAGCAGCGTATACCAGTAAAAATACAACTGTTGCAGGCAAGGCAAATGAAACACTAAATATTATGAGGAAAATACGGATAGTTTTAATTACAATTTGGGCACTTTTCTTTTTTCAAAACTCTTTTGGACAAAAAAGCAAAAACGTTGATAAAGAAAAAACGGTTAGACAGACTAATAAATTAGTTGGAACCTGGAAACTTATTGAATACACAGATCTCGATACTTTAACTCATAAATGGAAATACCCTTATGGCAAAAATCCAAAGGGTTACTTTACCTATACCTCAACAAACATTGTCAATTTAAATATATCCACTGACACTCCATTGCTTCTTACGGAGGACTCTGTGAAAAAAAGTACTATAAGTTGCTATAATTTTATAGAGAATTATTCATTTGGATATTTTGGCACATATTCAATCGACTGGGAAAAATCTATTGTAACTCACCATGTAAAAGGAGGTTCGGTACCTTGGTATATTGATACTGAACAACCCAGACCATTTATTCTAAAGGGCGACACTTTAATTATTGGCGACAATAAAAAAAAGAAGAGAGTGTTGGTAAAAGCAGATTGAAGTATTCGCTCAGCTCTGCCTACAACGATTCGGTGCTATATGGAACTACAAAAATCAATTCTGTATATTCGCTGATTGCACGCCTGAACAGTGTTTCATGGCAAAAAAATAAGGGACTTCAAGACGATTTCTCGCTAAAGTCCCTTTCGGTATCCCCAATGACTATAAACTCGACCCTAATCATGGACGATTTGAAGGAAATTGGCGACATGAGATAACATCTTCCTACATCAAGCTACATAGAAAAGTTCGAGGCAGGTTGTATGTATTTTTCAGGGCATTTACTATTTCAGACGTCCTTGAGTTAGGACGCATAATTATCTGTCGCTTTGCACAAATATCATATTGGTTGAAAACCTAAATTTATAAATAAAAGTTGATGATTTGCACATAGCTAAATTAATAACGTCCTGCACGATATTAAGCCAAATTGAAAAACAAAAGTTGAAACCCGGCTTCCGTCTGCCACCATTTTGGCAAACCATATTGTACGTTCGCCCTTCTATTTCCACATATTGAAATATGCTAATTAAATCAGGTATTTAGTAAAAGAATTGTTCAGATATAATTTGTCCATCTTTCACTTCATACAGCATTATCTCATCAATTTGTATTCTTCCGTGTTGTTGAACCGTAACGTCCACTTTCCTTCCCAACTTACCGCCTTTGGGCCATGAAACCCAAAGCATTCCACTTAAACTAAGGTGTGCCTTGAGTTTCGGAAATATGTCCTTATATTCTGATTGATTTTTAACGAATAAACGGATATAGTCGAACTCACCTGACATTGTTTTTAAAACGTCAATTTCAGGAAGTTTTATTCCATCAATTGCTTCATCAGGGGCGTTAATAAAGAAGGCTCGACTGTTTTCTTTTATGCCCATTTTTTGTGATACTGTTTTCATTTTAAATATTGCTATTTCATTGAATGCAAACCAAACATATTTCCTTCACTGTCCTTACAAATTGATACGAATCCATTTTCACCGATAGCAATTTTTTTCTTAAATACTTCTCCTCCCGCAGTTGCAACCCTTGCCTCCTCATTAGAACATTCTTGAGTATCAAAATAGACGATTGTACTGCTGCCACCTGATTTAAGACCTTCCATTTTTACAAGAGTGCCACTTATGTTTGGTAAATCCATTTTCATAGGGAATGCTACCATTTTGGTGTCTGATGCAGGGGAATCCATTTTCTCCATTTTAATATCCAAAACTGTTTCGTAAAATTTCTGAGCTCTGGTAAGATCATCTACATAGATTTCAAACCATATTACTGGATTATTTGGATTTTTGTTCTGAGTGTCCATAATTTAATTTTTAATTTGTTGCCTACTCTGGTCGGTTTTCGGCTTCCCCGTTTTTGTTTGGCTTATTAGAATTACAATATGAATGAATCTTTGTAATTTTTTCATCCTGATCAAATTCATATATGTCACAAGAATTAACTCTATTAACTGTTTTACCTTCTTTTATAAATTCTGCATGTCCGTAAATAGCAATTTTATTGTCTTCTTCAA
>JBKJLT010000128.1:0-2679 GCA_046596765.1 Ferruginibacter sp.
TCTGCTAAAGCAGATGAAGTTAAAACAGAAGCCCCATCTATGCCGGCTTATAATGCAGCTATGGATCCTGTAAAGGTGGAAGCGGCTTTTATTAAAATGTTGTCCGATACGCTTGGTGTAAAATTATATGAAGGTGTTTACAAGCCGGGAGATTCCATTGCCATGCATACACACCCGGATAATATTATTTATGTGCTGGAGGGTAGTGCTGTTGAATTAACACAACAGGATGGCTCAAAAATGGTAGTGGATTTTAAAACAGGTATGGGAATGGTAGGCGGCGCTGTAACTCATGCTGCTAAAAATATCGGCAAAACCAATTTAAGATTACTGGTAGCAGATATCTATAGGCCAAGAAAATGATATTTATAAACCGGTATTTTAGTTTTTCTATTTTGAAATACCGGTTTATTATAATTATATGCATCGCACTCTCTCACCCATTCCGAACGCACAATCCCTAACTGGCACAAGTGCTATCTTTCCAATTTGCAGATATGCAAGGCGGTAAAAAAGCGTGGCGTATCTCTGCACTAATAAATCTACAAATAATTTTCCGCCATTTAAATTACATTAGCTTTAACTTAAGTTATGAAAGCGATTGTTTGTGCTAAATATGGTGCCACCAGCGATCTTCAGTTTATTGAAGTTGCTAAGCCGGTGCCAAAATCGAATGAAGTGTTAATCAGAATTCGTGCTACCGCTGTTAATGATTATGACTGGGGCATCATTAGTGGCAAGCCTTATGTGTACCGTTTATTATTTGGATTAACAAAGCCCAAAAGACCGATACCAGGTATGGAACTGTCGGGTGTTGTGGAATCTGTTGGCAGCAGCGTCAGCCTTTTTAAAAATGGAGATGAGGTGTATGGCGATATTTCGAATTATGGTTTTGGAAGTTTTGCAGAGTATATATGCATTAATGAAAAAGCGGTTGTGCTTAAACCGGATATGATGAGTTTTGAAGACGCTGCCGCAATTCCACATGCATCCATGTTGGCATACCAGGCCATTATAGAAAAAGGAAAAATTGAGCCAGATCAGCAGATTTTGATCAATGGTGCAGGAGGTGGCGTTGGTACATTTGGATTGCAGATTGCTAAAACATTTAATGCCGAAGTTACCGGTGTGGATACGGGAGAAAAGTTGGAGATGATGAGCTCACTGGGATTTGATCATGTGATTGATTACCGGCAGCAGGATTTTACAAAAAACGGGAAATTGTACGATCTAATTATTGATGCGAAAACAACCCGCTGGCCATTTGCTTACCTGCGTTCGCTAACTAAAAATGGTAAGTATGTTACGGTAGGCGGATTTTTGCACAGGATCTTACAAGTGCTAATCTTTAAATTCTGGATCGGCATATTCACTAAAAAGCAGTTGCATATAGTTGCGCTAAAGTCTAACAGAGATCTTGACTATATTCATAAACTATATGCGGCAGGTAAAATTAAACCCATCATTGACGGACCTTTTGCCTTAAGTGAATCTGCCGCAGCTATTCAGTATTTTGGTGAGGCAAAACATAAAGGTAAAGTAGTTATTATTATTTAAACTTTCCAACTAAACAGAGCAGGCGTTTGCCCCCGGGTTCAAGTTTTCTTTTTCAGCAGATGCTCTGCTCTCGATTTTGTGCGCTGGTCTTTGCCGTTGCTGGCATTATAGCTAAACTACTAAGGCAGCATGCTATGCAAATGCCGCTGCCAACAGCCGAAGCGTTAACCATTTTAATCTTTATAATAGCAGTATTTGAATTTTTAAGTGTCTGCAATTGCCTCCCTTCGCTCGTTGGTGGGTCGCATAACTTACGGCGTTATGTTAGCTTACAGTTTATAAACTTTTCTATAACGCCAGCAACGGCAAAGAATATTTATAACCAGATTCATTATATTTGAATACAACTTGTATCTGCTGCATGATAACTAAAGAAACTGCTTATAAAATTATTGAAGATCTGGTTCAACGTTTTGATGAACAGATACTCTCCTATAAAAAAAGTGACTACAACGAAGCACAAACCCGTAAGGATTTTATAGACCCATTTTTTAAAGCACTCGGCTGGGATATGGATAACAGCCAAGGCCATGCCGAAGCCTACCGGGAGGTAATTAACGAAGACCGTGTTAAAGTAGGCAGAGCAACCAAAGCACCCGATTACTCTTTTAAACTGCCCGGTGGCAAGCGCCTGTTTTTTGTAGAAGCCAAAAAGCCAAGTGTGGCAGTTAAAGACGAAATATTACCCGCCTACCAGGTGCGCCGCTATGCATGGAGTGCAAAACTGCCTGTTAGTATTTTAACCGACTTTGAAGAGTTTGCCATTTACGATTGCAATAAAAAACCAAACGTTGCCGACAAAGCATCGGTAGGCCGCATAAAATATCTAACATATAAAAACTACCTGGCCGAGTTTGATTTTATCTGGGATACGTTTTCAAAAACCAGTGTATTAAAAGGCAGCTTCGATAAATTTATTGCAGCCGATAAAAACAAAAAAGGCACCGCCACGGTTGATGCTGCATTTTTAGCTTCGCTGGATGAATGGCGTAAAGAACTGGCACAAAACATTGCCTTGCGTAACGATGCACTTAATGAAGATGAACTCAACTTTGTAGTGCAGCAAACCCTGGACAGGCTCATATTTCTCCGCATTGCCGAAGATAGAGGCGTGGAAGAATA
>JBKJLT010000351.1:0-11608 GCA_046596765.1 Ferruginibacter sp.
CAACAAAGGTTTGTATGCAAACCGGCGAGCCGCTGGATGGGAGAGAAGCTTATATAAGAACGCAGCAAACAAATTTTACAAAGCTGATTGTATCGGCTATGGAAAAAGCATCACCTGCTACAGATGTATGCATCATCAACTCAGGTTCAATACGGGTAGATGATATTTTGCAGATGCCGGTAACACAATATGATGTAATCCGCAGCCTGCCATTCGGTGGGAGCATTATGGAAGTGGATATGAAGGGTAGTTTATTAATTAAGATTTTAAACGCCGGTAAGAAGAATGTTGGCAGTGGCGGTTTTCTGCAATATTCTGCCGCACTTGGTAACGATAACAATACCTGGTCTTTAAAAAATATAACTGTTGATGCAGGGAAAGTTTATAAAGTTGCCCTCACCGATTTTTTAATCACAGGTGGTGAGGTCAACCTTGATTTTCTTACAAAGGATAATCCGGATATTGTGAAAATTTACCCGGTATTTACTGACTTGAATGATGCAAGATCGGATGTGCGGAGAGCGATCATCAGGTATATGGAATCATTAGGTAACTAAAAATCTGCAGCATTTTTTATGATAAGAATATTTTTTTGCTTTTTATTTGTCCTCTCTTTTAATATTGCCGGTGCCCAGATATCCATGGCCGAAAAAGCCGATTGGAGACCTGTTGGCAAACTAAAAACACTGGGAATTACAAAGGCTTCGCTGGAATATAGGGTGTCGGGCCGTGATACGGTTTACCTGCTGTTTATGAAAGATTTTACCAAACATGGAGAAAAAGCGGAAACACAATTCTTCAGTATCAAATTCAATGGCATTGATAATACATTTGAAACACTTTACGGACTGTTGAAATCATTTTTCCTGGATGAGAACCGTACGCATAACAAATACACACATACATTCAGATTGGGAGAACAGATGGTTAACCTGCAGCATATCCTGCTGCTGACAGGCAAAGGCGTAATGCTGAGTACCAGGGAAGGCTATATCAATTTATCCGAAGGCGATATTGATAAACTTTTTGGAAAGCGGTGATAGAACCTGTATACAGTTCAAAGCAACAAAGAGAATGATATCAGCTTTGAAAACTCCTGACCATGTCTTTTCTAAAATTCCATCAACTCGGAAACCTAAACCATTTCCCATTCACTTCAATCAATACATCTGCAGCACTGGGCCATAATGGCGGTACCGAATTTTTTTTCTCCCAATCTTGTAAAGCATCCTTCAACTCTTTTAATTTATAGGGTTGGTTTTTAGACTTGTCATGCTTCTCTTCCCTGTCTGTTGCAATATTAAACAGGTAAGTAATTTTGTTTTTTTCGTTCACATATAATTTCCAGTCGCCGCGGCGAAATGCTTTGGAGTAACCGCTTCGCCAAAAAAAATCCTGGTGAGGTTGCAGCGAATCATTTGTAAGATAAGGGAGCAGGTTAACAGCATCATAAGTACGGTCTTGCGCCAATGCAGCGCCGCTAACTGCAGCAATGGTGCTGTATATATCGAGCGCCGAAACCGCGTTTGTGTAGGGTTGCCTTGCCGCCAATCCCTTTGGATATTTAATAAAGAAAGGAACGGAAATTCCTCCATCAAAATGCGTTGCCTTTCCGCCTCGCAGCGGTGCATTATCGGTTGCACGGGTGTATGTAGCACCACCATTATCACTGGTAAAAAAAATAAGGCAGTTATCTGTGAGGCCTTCCTGCTCCAGTTTTTTTAGTACAGTGCCTACTGCATCATCAAGCGCTTCTATCATGCCGCTGTACACACGCCTTACCGAATCTGTTTCGGTTTGTATCTGTTCGTAATATTTTTTTGGCACCTGGAAGGGATCATGCGGAGCATTAAACGAAAGCGTGAGAAAAAAAGGTTTTGTTTTATTTCGTTCAATAAAATCAATGCCTTTTTCTGCTAGTGAAAAAGTAAGATAGCCGGAATCCTTTACAATGGTTCTTTGTTCTTTTATTGCTGTAGAACCATGCCGCGGTGCCCAGGCAGGAATTTCGGAAAAAGCCCAGGGCAGGTGCATATTGATGTAGCGGCTGGTATCAATGGGGTCATCTACATAACGGCTGAGAGCGCCATCAAAATAATAGCTGTAATCAAAGCCATGCATATCGGGAAAAACAGTTGGCGAAGAACTGAGGTTCCATTTGCCCACATAACCCGTGGAGTATCCTTTTTGTTTCAGCATTTCGGCAATGGTTATTTCGCTGGCGGGCAGGTCGGTTACGTACACAGAACGGTCTAAAAAGAAATCGGGCTTTAGTGTTGCAATGCCCACAGGTTTCTTTTTAAAAGATAAAAAATGCCGCGTTATTTTTTTCTTTACAGATTTATCAAACTTATCATAAAGCATAAACTCGGCACCAAAGCGTTGCTGGTAGCGGCCGGTTATAATACCCATGCGTGAAGGCGCACAAATGGGCGATGTTACATAGGCCTGGGTAAAGCGTACGCCCTTTATGCCCAGCGAATCTATATTGGGTGTGCGAACGTGCTTATTGCCATAACTGGCCAGATCGCTGTAACCCAGATCATCGGTAATAATGAGGATAATGTTGGGGGGTGTTTGGGCTGATGCAGAAACAGTGCAATAAAAAAATATCAAGCCAGTAAGCAATAGTTGTCTTATCATAAAGCAATTGGGTAAGTAGTAGTTTGTTTAAGTACAAACAAGATAAAATAAAAAGCGGAGAAAGCTGATGGTAATTGAACTCATAAACAAAAAAACCTCCTCAAAAAGAGAAGGTTTTTTTGTTTAGTGCCCACGAAAGGAATCGAACCTTCACACCCTTGCGAATGGCAGATTTTGAGTCTGCTGCGTCTACCAATTCCGCCACATGGGCAATTTTAGTTTTAGGTCAAGTGTTTGGGGTTGTGAGTTGGGAGCTCAATATTTGAAAAGCGTTTTAAAATAAATGCGCTCAACCACCAACGACAAACTAAAAATCACTAACATCAAACGGGCTGTAATATTACGTTATCCATCTAATCTGTCCAAAATACGTTGCAAGTATTTTTTCTTGTAATAATATTCTTTAAGTTTTAGCAGGTGGGCAGTTGTTGTAGTTGCATCATCATAGTTGTTTATAGTGAGCTCTACTTCGGCATAGAGCTGGTTTTCCAGTTCTTGTATCTGCCCGGCCGAGTCTGCAGATAGTTCTTCATTCAGTTCCATCATCTCCATTAAAAAGGCGGCAGGCAACTGGTATTTTTCTTCTTCTTCCAACAGGCCCTTTTGTTGTAGTACATATTTTATGGTCTCATCTTGGCTTTTTAAAACTTTTAATGCTTTGTTTAGCTGTGATGAAATTTCTAATGCCTGTTGTTGTTCGTATTCAGTAGCATTTGCAAAAAAATCGGGATGGTATTCTTTTTGGAGCTCAAAATATTTTTGGGCAAGTTGGGTCTTGTCAATTTTTATGGCGAATGGAAGTTCAAAAAGTTCGAAATAATTCATGGTGCAAATGTAGGCTGTTTTACTTTTTTAATAGAGAACTCAACGTTATTCTGCCTGGGCAAATATAGGTTGGCATGCAGATGTGGCAGATGACGCAGCATTTTATTTTCTGCTGCAGCGAAATCGGCGAAATCTGCGGGGAAATGAATTTTGTAAAATTCTGCCTTCGGCAGAAACGGATTTGCCACAGAGAAACGGAAACACAAAAAATACATTTTTGATTCTCCAATTCAGTGCTTATGTGGCAAATAATATTTCCGCAGGAAATCCTTCATGTACTGAGCTTGTAGAAGTATCCGTGGGTAAATAAAATCTAAAATGTAAATTGCCGCTTTAAACATAACGATTGATGCTTACAATTGGATTAATACGGGAAGGTAAAATTCCGCAGGATAACCGGGTGGCGCTTACACCGGCGCAATGCAAGTGGCTGCACATGCATTTTGATGATGTGCGGGTGCTGGCACAGCAATCAGAAACCCGCTGTTATACCGATCAGGAATACGCAAGGGCAGGAGTGGAAGTTACAGAAGATATGAGCACTTGTAATTTATTGCTTGGTATTAAAGAAGTACCGGTTGAAATGCTGATGGAAAACAAACGCTACCTGTTTTTTTCGCACACCAAAAAATTACAGCCGGGCAACCAAAAATTGTTTAAAGCCCTGGTTGATAAAAAAATAACGCTGATAGACTACGAATGCCTGGAACATGCCGATGGCACCCGCATTATTGGCTTTGGTTTTTTTGCAGGCATTGTAGGTGCACACAATGGCATGATGGCTTATGGCAACCGTACCGGAGCATTTAAACTGCAAAGGGTTGGCTCGGTTAACAGTTTTCAAAAACTGATACATACTTATTTTGGGTTAAAACTGCCTAATATAAAAATTGCTGTAACCGGTACCGGGCGTGTTGCGCATGGCGTGCTGGAAATTATGAACCTGATGGGCATACATGAAGTGGAACCGGATGAATACCTGGAAACCGAATTTACCTACCCGGTTTATGTGCAATTGAAAGGTGCAAACCTCTACAGTAATAAAGCGACCGGTAAATACAACCGAAACGATTTTCATGCAAACCCGCAAAACTATAATTGCAATTTTGCGGGTTATATTTCGAACACCGATATTTTGATCAATGGAATTTATTGGGAAAAAAATATTCCGCGTTTGTTTGAAATGGAAGCATTGAAAAAAGCTGATTTCAGCATTAAAACCATTGCCGATATTACCGATGACTTTAACGGATCGGTGCCCTGTAACCTGGGCGACAGTACCATTGATAACCCGGTTTACGGCGTTGATAAAAATAGTTTTGAAAAAACGGAGCCTTACCTGCCAAACTCGGTTGATGTAATGGCGGTAGGTAATTTACCTAATGAACTGGCCCGTGATGCCAGCCGCTATTTTGGCGAGCAATTGATTAAGTATGTACTGGATGATATACGACTCGGTGGGAGTGAATTAATAAATCACGCCACTATGATTAAAGCCGGTGAACTGAATGAGCCATACCTGTATATGAAAGACTATGCAGGATTGTAATTATAAAAAAAGGTAGTAGTCTTTCAAGGCAGCAGAAAATTCGGAAGTATATTGTTGATTGCTGTTTTTAATGATTATCTCATTCTGCTCAGTCTCGGATGCAGTTCTGCTAAAAAATAAAATTCCCCTGAAGAATGTATGTTTTATGGTTTGCTTTACCAGTATTTGCTTATTAAGATGCAAGCCTGATCTTTTAGCTTCTTCTATAAAATATTCAACCCGGTGATAGGGCAGTAGCACTACAAAAAATCCATTTGGGCTAAGCAGATTATCAACAACCTGTAAAAGGTTTACCAAACTCAAAGAAGTATCATGCTTTGCATTGTTTTTTGTTTCGTCCGCCGACTTTAGGTCATCTTCAAAAAAAGGAGGGTTTGAAAAAATACAATCATATTTTTTATGCACAGCATCCTGCGGATGAGGGGCGAAGGTTAAAATATCTTTATCATAAACCTGTATGTTTGCTGCCCACGGAGAAGCAGCAATGTTTTCTACAGCCTGCAGAGCTGCGGCTGCATCTAATTCAACAGCATCTATTTTTGCTGCACTATTCTTTTGGGCAAACATTAGTGATAATAATCCTGTTCCTGCTCCTATGTCAAGGCAATTGGTAACCTGCGAATTTTGGTTAGCTATAATCGCACCAAACAGGCATGCATCTGTACATACTTTCATGGCACAGTTATCCTGGTTTATAGTAAACTGTTTAAATTTGAAATAAGTATTTGCCATAGTATTTGCCCCGCAAAAAGCATTGCTGTAGTAACATGTTTAATGAACCTTTCTAACCAACTACCATTCGGCTCTTGCAGACGGGCTTATGCTCAGTTCTGTAAAATCTTTTTCTACATATTTATAATAGCCGGTTATGGCAATCATGGCGGCATTATCGGTACAATATTCAAATGCAGGGATAAAGGTTTTCCAGTTTTCCTTTTCGCCCATAGCTGTAAAAGCTTTGCGTAACCCGCTGTTGGCACTTACGCCGCCTGCCAGGCAAATATCATTAATGCCGGTTTCTGTGGCAGCTTTCTTTAATTTATTTAGTAAGATGCTTACGATCCTGTCTTGTACCGATGCACAAATATCATCCAGGTTCTCATAAATAAATTTTTGCCGGGTTGCTTCATCTGCTAAAAATTCGGCTTTAAATAAATTACTGGTGCCGGCATTTTTTAAAAAATAAAGAATGGAGGTTTTTAAACCGGAGAAACTAAAATTCAATCCCGGTATTTGTGGCTCAGGAAATTTAAAACGCTTAGGATCTCCATTTGCCGCATGTTTGTCAATCAATGGTCCGCCGGGATAAGGAAGCCCCAGCATTTTAGCCGTTTTATCAAAAGCCTCACCGGCTGCATCATCAATGGTTTCGCCAATTACTTTTAATTGTGCCGGGCTGTCGCAACGTACAATTTGTGTATGGCCACCGCTAACCGTTAAACATAAAAACGGGAAAGACGGCCTTATATCCGGAATGAGATTTGCCAATACATGCGCCTGCATGTGATGCACCGCTATCAACGGCTTATCTAAAGCCAATGCAAGCGATTTTGCAAACTGGGTACCCACTAATAAAGAGCCTATCAGGCCGGGTGCCTGTGTAAAGGCGATGGCATCAATGGTTGACAGTTCGCAGTTGGCAGTTCGCAATGCAGCATCTACTACCGGTACAATGTTCTGCATGTGTGCACGGCTGGCCAGTTCGGGTACCACGCCGCCAAACTGTTCATGCACGGTTTGGTTGGCAATATTGTTCGATAAAATTTTTCCATCAACACAAACAGATGCTGATGTTTCATCGCAGGAAGACTCTATGGCAAGGATTGTGGGCAAGGTTTAGTGGTTTAGTGGTTTAAGTTTAAGAGAGTGCAAAATTACATTTCTTGACAAACAAAAAAATATAATCTTTGCGAAAATCTTCCAGATTTCCTCCCCCGTCGGGGGAGATAGAGGGGGCTGTTATTTTGACCTTATCGCCGCTACCGGATCCATCTTTGCCGCCTGCGATGCCGGTATTATACCCGCAAGAATACCAACCGCAATACAAATGATAATGGCTGTAAGCAGCATGGGGAGTGAGATAAATACAGGGAAATTTAACGGCCCCGATAGTATAAGTGTGAGTAGATACACAAAAAATAAACCAATGATACCACCTAAAATACAAAGTATGGTGGCTTCCATTAAAAATTCAAAAAGAATGCTGCTTTTTTTTGCGCCAATAGCTTTTTTTAACCCGATTACACTGGTGCGTTCTCTCACAGTAACAAACATAATATTGGCAATACCAAACAATCCTACAATTAAACTAATACCACCAATAATTGCACCCACAATATTTACAATGGAAAAAAAGCCCGTGATTGCTTTGCTGAATGCTTCTACACTGTTCAGTGAAAAATTATTTTCCTGCCGGGGGCTTAGCCTGCGTATCTGACGCATGATCCCTTCCAGTTCATCCATCAATGCGGCAGTGGTTACGCCCTCTTTTCCTTTGGCAATTAAAATAGGATTGGCAAATTTTTCTTCAAAAAGTTGTTTGCAGAATTTATAAGGCAGCATTACACAATCATCATAATCTAAACCAATCATACTTTTCCCCATTTTTTTGATAACACCAACAATGATTGTCTTTTTACCTTTTATTTCAATCTGTTTTCCCAACGCCCTTTCTATGCTGCCAAATAAAGACTCTGCGTTGCTAAAACCAATGATACATACATTACTACCGCCATTAAATTCGCTGGCAGAGAAAAAGCGGCCCTCATCAAAATTCAGCGGCTGAATAATCATTTGTTCCTCATTTACACCATATAGGCTTACATTTTGCAGAAGATCATCTTTGTGCGAAACACTGCTCCCCGTCTGCATAAAAAAAGCAATGTCATCAAGGAGCACAGCACGTTCTCTAACCATTGCTGCCTCTTCATATTTTGGTGTGGGCCGTGCCATAAATTTCCAGAATGGCTGATCGGGTCCGCCGCTGTAATCCCATTTATCAATGTAAATGGTATTGCTGCCCAAACTTTTTACTTCGTTTTGAATGTTGCGTTCCATACTGTTAACCGTTGCCAGCACGCTTATGATGCAAAAAATACCAAAGGCTACGCCGGTAAGACTGAGTACCGTACGGAGTTTGTTAACTTTTAATTCCTGGAAAGTTAATTTTAAAGAATTGCGGATAATGTTGAGCGATTTACTCATGTTGCCAAAATTACGTTTTGCGTTTTGATTTAAGGAGGGGAATAATATGAGCGGTGAAGCCGCTGAACTTCGTTCGTCACTTTACAAGGAGCGTGAGGGGGAACTTGGTTCAAAATAGCATAAGCAATTCAAAACAAATAAACTGAAGATTTAAGAAGCAGTAACTATTTAGCAAATTTTGGAATTCCTACAGTTTTGAGAATGTGATTGGCCTTATCAACTTTTTCTTTAAATAATCCCTTCCCGAGATATTTATCAAGCTTTTTGTCAACATTAATAATTGTAAGTTTTTTATCAGACCTTTTCATAATTGTAAAGTTACTTCTTTTTCCGTTTAACCAAAAATGCCTCAAATTCTTTTTTTGTTTCAAAAGCAATCCATTCTTTTTCATTTGTAAGGCCAAAAATTTCAAAATCAGGTTTTATTGATTCTATATTGTTGGATATTCCAATTCTATAAAGTCTTGTTCTGGCTTTTGTACTACCGGTAGCAAATAACATAGCATCCGAAAATTTGTTGGTAAATTCATAGAGAGTTGCAGCAGCGGTTGCAAGTACTTTTTCGCTATCTCCATTATTGGTAACAACAGAATCATTTATTTCGCCAGTATGCTCATCTTTATCACCAAAACCCAAATTGTAGAAATTATGTAAATGAGTTTCACTATAAATAATAAGCTTTGGAATTTTGCCTTTACTGCCTTCGCTGATAAATTCATAAACCATTGAAGTAGCACCAACAATAACCGGATATTTATCAATCTTCATGACTATTAAAGTAACAGATTAATCATACATTTTTTCAATAAGATTTACGATATAACTTTATTCATCCACTGCCAAACCTTACCTTTGCCGCCATATAAAAAGCTCAAAGCTCATAGCTGTTAGCTTAAAGCTGTTCCATAATGAAGTACATCAACGAAATAGACAAACGCAAAACTTTCGCCATCATCAGTCACCCGGATGCCGGTAAAACCACCCTGACAGAAAAATTTCTGTTATTTGGTGGTGCCATACAAACTGCAGGTGCTGTAAAAAGCAATAAAATTAAAAAGCATGCTACCAGCGATTTTATGGAGATAGAACGCCAGCGTGGTATCAGCGTTGCCACTAGTGTAATGACATTTGAATACGACGGTCATCTTATTAACCTGCTCGATACACCCGGTCACAAGGATTTTGCAGAAGATACTTACCGCACTTTAACGGCAGTTGACAGTGTAGTGCTGGTTATAGACAGTGTGAATGGAGTAGAAGCTCAAACACGCCGCCTGATGGAAGTAATAGCCATGCGTAATACGCCGGTTATTGTTTTTATTAACAAGATGGACAGGGATGGTAAAAACCGTTTTGATCTGTTGGAAGAAATTGAAAATGAGTTAAAGATTCAGTTGCACCCCATGACCATGCCCATTAACAGCGGCAAAGATTTTAAAGGCGTGTATGACATGCATAAAAAAAGTCTGGTTTTATTTACAGCCGGTACCAAGGCCAATGATGAAGATGTTGTAGAAATAAAAGACCTGAACGATGAAATACTCGATAAAAAAATAGGAGAGAAGGATGCAAATACCTTACGTGAAGATGTAGAACTGATTGAAGGGGTTTATGGCGAACTGAATGAAGCCGATTACCTGAGCGGTAAAACTGCGCCTGTATTCTTTGGCAGTGCGGTTAACAACTTTGGCGTTAAAGAAATGCTGGATACTTTTATACGTATTGCACCAACGCCCCGGCCAAGGCATACCACCACCAGAGATATTAAACCAGAAGAAGATAAATTCAGCGGATTTATTTTTAAGATACATGCAAACTTAGACCCGAAGCACCGGGACAGGATTGCTTTTTTAAGGGTATGCAGCGGCAGGTTTGAGCGTAACACCTACTACCATCATGTGCGTATGGATAAGGACTTGCGATTCAATAATCCTTATAGTTTTTTAGCCCGCCAAAAAGAAGTAATTGAAGATGCTTATCCCGGAGATGTGGTGGGGCTATTTGATACCGGCAACTTTAAAATTGGCGATACCATGACGGAAGGAGAAGATTTTTACTTCACCGGCATACCTAGTTTTTCGCCTGAAATTTTTAAAGAAGTACTTAATAAAGATCCAATGAAAACCAAGCAGTTGGAGAAAGGATTGAGTCAGCTTACGGATGAAGGTGTTGCGCAATTATTTACCCAGTTTGGGGGTAATAAAAAAATCATTGGCTGTGTGGGCGAACTGCAGTTTGAAGTAATTCAGTACAGGCTTTTACAGGAGTACGGCGCATCGGTGCAAATGAACAACCTGCCTTTTTTTAAAGCCTGCTGGCTAACCAGTAAAGACCCAAAAAAATTAGATGACTTTATAAAATACAAGCAAGCCAATATTGCGGAGGATAAAGACAACCACCTGGTTTACCTCGCCAACAGCGAATGGTTTTTAAATACCGAAATACAGAACAACCCGGATATTGAATTTCATTTTACGAGTGAGATACATAAGTAATTGGCTAATGTGCTGATTTGCTAATGTGCTGATGAAAAGCATTAATTTTAGAATTGTAATTTTTAACTCCAACAAAATGAGTAAAATAAAATCTACAAGTCATCAGGAGAAAGATAAAATTGAATTGTCACTCTCAGGAGAAAAAATCTTGAGTGAAGGTTTTCGAAAAGCATGGCTTTTAACATGCGAGACTTATGGAATCGACCCGGAAAGCCCACCTAAAATGGATAAGCGAATGTTTTTTGCTGGCACGCATGAAGAGCATCAAAAATATATGGATGATCTGGATAAAAAAATCAATAAGAAAAAAGATCTTGATGATGTTGAAAAACTTACCCAGTAAATCCCTATTCCCGCAATTTAAAAGAAACCGATCCATTGGTTTTTTCTGTACTCTTAATATTCACTTCATAACGCTTATTACCATCGTAAATAATCATCAAAGCGGTATTAGGTGGTATGCTGCCCAGGTTTTCGGCGTACATCTGCAATTCGTTACGTTGGTTGCCGGGCTTGATTTTTATCCAGAAGGTAAGAGGTTTTTCGGTAAGCATTGTATGTGTGGTCAGTATCGAATCGTTGTAAACTAATGTAATGGTATCTCCATCTACAATGCCATTATCGTACAATGTTACAGAGATGGAATCATGGTCAACCGTAAACTCTTTTATAAGGTCATTATTTCTTTTTTGAAGTACAGGTGCAGGTTTTACAATCAATGGTGCCGGAGCTTCAGGCTTTTCAATTTTTTTAGGTTGTATGGTGTCTGTACACAAAGCAGTTATTTCGCCGGCATTTAATGCCCGGTTATAAATACGGATGTCATCCAGATCGCCATTTAACCAGAAGGGAAAAAAATCATCATCCGACTTACCTAAAAACAGGTCTTCAC
>JBKJLT010000181.1:0-7116 GCA_046596765.1 Ferruginibacter sp.
TGAAGCCGGAAAAAAAACAAACATTATGGCAGACGTAAAAGCATTAGCTGAAAACTTAGTAGGCTTAACAGTAAAAGAAGTACAGGAATTAGCAGAATTCTTAAAATCAGAGTATGGTATTGAACCGGCTGCTGCTGCAGTTGTAGTAAGTGCTGGTGGCGATGGCCCTGCTGCTGTGGAAGAGAAAACATCTTTTGATGTTATCTTAAAAGCTGCTGGTGCCAACAAATTAGCGATCGTTAAAATCGTTAAAGAATTAACCGGATTAGGATTGAAAGAAGCTAAAGATTTAGTTGATGGCGCTCCAAAACCTGTTAAAGAAGGTGTAGATAAAGCAACTGCTGAAGAAATTAAAACGAAATTAGCTGAAGCTGGTGCTGATGTTGAGGTTGCTTAATTAATTTCCCTAAAAATAGCTTTAAACGCCGGTTTGCACTAGTGAACCGGCTTTTTCCATCTTATTATTTTATGTAGATGATATATACTTAAACCAAGATTATTATTATTTTATAAAATTAAGGACAAAATTCTTGTTTTTTAAGAAAAAAGTCCTATTTTTGATGTAAATATAATTATTATGGATTATCCACTAAATAATGAGAACGCTAATTACCTTGTTGAAGAACAACAGGCTTTGTATATAGTTTCCAGTTCACTTAAGGGTGTGTTTGCCGGTTCCGTAGATGATGTACTGGATGTTTCCGGCTACGAAAAATCGCAAATTGAGCAAATCATGGATACATCTTATAAAACATACTCCCGCTATAAAAAAGATAAAAAGCGCCTCAATCCAGATCAAAGCGAAAGGATTTTAAAACTAAAATCTTTATTTTCTTTTGGAATTACTGTTTTTGGCAGTAAAGAGTCTTTGGCCAAATGGATGCAAAAACCCGCTTTTGGTTTAGATAATCTGATACCTAATGAAGCCATAAAAACCAGTACAGGTATAGATTTGGTGCTAAATGAACTTACAAACATTGCCTATGGCAATCTTGCATAGCCAATGGAAGTTTACCGCATTACTTTAGCAAAATACGCTCAGCAATTAATTGCTCCCGGTACAGAAGCCCGGTGGAATAGTCGTGGATATTTTGTTATTTACACGGCCGGCAGCAGGGCATTAGCCTGTTTAGAAAACCTGGTACACCGGGATAGCGAGGGGTTAAAAAATCTTTTTAAGGTTATTGTTATAAAAATTCCTGATGAAGTTGAAATAACGGAAATTCAGGAAACGGACTTATTAGAAAAATGGACAAAATCCAACAAGCTGCATCATACACGCCAAATTGGTAACACCTGGCTGAGTTCACATGCCTCTTGTGTTTTAAAAGTGCGTTCTGCTGTTATAAAAGGCGAGTTTAATTTCCTCATAAACCCGGCCCATCCTTCATTTTCAAAAATAAAAATAAAGGCATTTGAAGAATTTGAGTTTGACAGCAGGTTGAAGCAATGAATTTCAGTCCGGTTGTAAGAACAGTGGCACAGCTGGAAAAATTATCAAATCACTACAGTGGCGAATAAGAGAAGTAGAAATAAAGTAACTTCGTTCTTGTAAAAATATATTATGGGATTAACTTATGCAGATATAGAGTTGGTAAATGCTGATGATCTGGCGTATGTAAGAAAATATATTATTGCTGAAGATGAAGTAAAACGTATGTATGTAAATATGTTGGTGGATGTGCATTAAATTTATGCATCAACGAAAATATACAGGCGCAGTTACAGTTGCCGTTTATAGAAAGACGGGTGGCCGAACTGGCTAATTGCCAAAGAGAAGAATATGATGTTGTAGGCCCGGTTGATGTTCTATTTAAAAACCGAAGCACTACCTGCCGGGCATTTGTATTGCCAGGTGATACAGAACCCTTATTGGGAGCCATTCCCATGGAAGATATGGATGTATTAATTCATCCTTCACGGCAGGAACTTATTGTAAATCCGGAGCATCCGTATCTGGCACAAATGAAGCTCAAGTAGCAACTTTTCTTTATCAAATGCATTTGCCGCTTTTGGCCAAAACATTTAAGATTTGTATTTCCAAACTAAAGAAAAAAAGTTAAAATCCCCCGTTATCCACAAAAACCTTTCCAATTCCCCAAAAAATCGTATATCGTAATCAAAAAATAAGAAAATAATCCCTACCTTTGCCCTCCTTTAATTTAGGGGCAGTGGCGCATGTTGTTCCAAAGCCCTGAAATAAAGGATCTTCTGCACACTTAAACGTCTTAATTACAATATGTCTGCAACAAAAACACCCGCTGCTAAACGTTTCAATTTCGGTAAAGTTGAATTTTTAGCGGAAACACCCGATTTACTGGGAATCCAGATCCAATCGTTCAAAGATTTTTTTCAGTTACAAACCACTCCCGACAAACGTAACGTGGAGGGCTTGTTCCGTGTATTTAAGGAAAATTTTCCTATTACAGATACCCGCAACATTTTTGTACTGGAATTTTTAGACTACTTCGTAGATCCTCCACGCTACACCATCGAAGAGTGTATTGAAAGAGGTTTAACCTACGCTGTTCCCTTAAAAGCAAAGCTGCGACTTAGTTGTAATGACGAGGAGCACGTTGACTTCCAGACAATTGTTCAGGATGTTTTTTTAGGAAACATTCCTTACATGACACCACGTGGTACTTTTGTTATCAATGGTGCCGAAAGGGTTGTAGTTAGCCAGTTACACCGTTCACCCGGTGTATTCTTCGGTCAGTCTGTTCACCCGAATGGTACCAAGATTTACTCTGCAAGGGTAATTCCGTTTAAAGGCGCCTGGATGGAGTTTGCAACAGATATCAACAATGTGATGTTTGCTTACATTGACCGTAAGAAAAAATTCCCGGTAACTACTTTATTACGTTCTATAGGTTTTGAAACCGATAAAGACATCCTGGAATTATTCGGCATGGCTGATGAGGTTAAAGCTGATAAGAAGAGCCTGGAGAAATGTATTGGCAAGCGTTTAGCTGCCCGTGTGCTGCGTACCTGGGTTGAAGATTTTGTGGATGAAGATACCGGTGAAGTCGTTTCTATAGAAAGAAACGAGATCATCCTGGAAAGGGATACTGTTTTGGATGCATCCAATATTGCGATGATTATCGAAATGGAAGTGAAGAGTGTATTTATACAGAAAGAAGAGGTGAGCGGGGATTATGCCATCATCTACAACACACTAAATAAAGATACCAGTAACAGTGAACTGGAAGCAGTACAGCATATCTACAAGCAATTGCGTGGTGCTGATGCTCCGGATGATGAAACTGCACGTGGTATTATTGATAAATTATTCTTCAGTGATAAGCGTTATGATCTGGGTGAAGTAGGCCGTTATAAAATTAATCGCCGCTTAGGATTGAATTTCCCGATCACTAAAAAAGTATTGACTAAAGACGATATTATCGCCATCATTAAAACATTGGTATTATTAACTAATGGTAAAAGTGAGGTTGATGATATTGACCATTTAAGCAACCGCCGTGTACGTACTGTGGGTGAGCAATTGTATGCTCAGTTTGGTGTTGGTCTGGCCCGTATGGCCCGTACCATTCGTGAGCGTATGAACGTACGTGATAATGAAGTATTTACTCCGGTTGATCTGATCAATGCAAGAACATTGTCTTCTGTTATCAATTCATTCTTTGGTACATCGCAGCTTTCTCAATTCTTAGATCAAACCAATCCATTAAGTGAGATAACGCATAAGCGTCGTATCTCCGCACTCGGACCCGGTGGTTTAAGCCGTGAGCGTGCTGGTTTTGAGGTTCGTGACGTTCACTATTCTCATTACGGCCGTTTGTGTACTATTGAAACTCCTGAAGGACCAAACATTGGTTTGATATCTACACTTTGTGTACATGCAAAGATCAATGATATGGGCTTTATTGAAACCCCGTATCATAAAGTAACCGATGGTAAGGCTGATATGAAGAAGATCACTTTCCTCAGTGCTGAGGAAGAAGATACAGCAAAGATTGCACAGGCAAATATTGAAATGGATGCGAAAGGTAACTTTGTTGACGACAAAATCAAAAGTCGCCAGACAGGTGATTTTCCTATACTTGACAAGAACGAAGTTGAATACATGGATGTGGCACCAAACCAGATCGTTGGTTTAAGTGCTTCGCTGATTCCGTTCCTGGAGCATGATGATGCTAACCGTGCATTGATGGGATCGAACATGCAACGCCAGGCTGTGCCATTAATTAAACCAGAAGTTCCTATTGTAGGTACAGGTTTGGAAGGTAAAGCTGCCCGTGATGCAAGGATCCAGGTTCATGCAGATGGAGATGGTGTTGTTGAATATGTAGATGCAAATGAAATTCATGTGCGTTACAAGCGCAACGAAATTCAGCAACTGGTAAGTTTTGACGAAGATCTTATCGTTTATAAATTAACCAAATTCGTTCGTACCAACCAGGAAACATGTATTAACCTGCGCCCTGCTGTTGTAAAAGGACAAAAAGTTAGCGAAGGCGATTTCTTAACCGAAGGTTATGCAACCAAAGGAGGCGAGATTGCTTTGGGTCGTAACATGAAAGTGGCATTCATGCCATGGAAAGGTTACAACTTCGAGGATGCGATCGTGATAAGTGAAAAAGTAGTTAAAGAAGATCTGTTTACTTCCCTGCATATTTCTGAATACGAAATTGAAGTACGTGATACCAAATTAGGTGAAGAAGAACTGACTCCGGATATTCCGAACGTTAGTGAAGAAGCTACCAAAGATTTGGATCAGAACGGTATCATCCGTATTGGTGCTCATGTAAAAGAAGGTGATATTATTATTGGTAAAATAACTCCAAAAGGTGAGAGCGATCCTACACCGGAAGAGAAATTATTACGTGCCATTTTTGGAGATAAAGCCGGTGATGCAAAAGATGCTTCTTTAAAAGCATCAAGCGGAACAGAAGGTGTTATCATTGATAAGAAATTGTTCCAGCGTGCCAAGAAAGATAAGAACGCAAAAGTGCGTGAGAAAGCACAAATGGATAAGATTGAAAAAACGCATGAGAAGAATGAAATTGATTTGCTTGAATTGTTAGTTAACAAACTTCAGACCTTGTTGAAAGATAAGAGCAGTGCAGGTGTTAGCAATAATTTTGGTGAAGTATTGATTGGTAAAGGAGCAAAGTTCAATGCGAAAAATTTAGCCAACATCGATTATCAAAACGTAAATCCTTTGGGATGGAGTGGCGATGAAACAACCGATCAGTTGATCAACGTGTTGTTGCACAATTACAATATCAAATTCAACGAGGAGTTAGGAAGATACAAACGTGAAAAATTTAACATCTCTATTGGTGATGAATTACCAGCCGGTGTATTAAAACTTGCAAAAGTTTACATGGCTATCAAGCGTAAGTTAAAAGTGGGAGATAAGATGGCGGGCCGTCACGGTAACAAAGGAATTGTTGCCAAGATCGTTCGTGCAGAAGATATGCCTTTCCTGGAAGATGGAACTCCTGTTGATATTGTGTTGAATCCATTGGGTGTACCAAGCCGTATGAACCTGGGACAGATCTATGAAACAGTGCTGGGCTGGGCCGGTGAAAAATTAGGTGTTCGTTTCGCAACACCGATTTTTGATGGTGCAAGTGTTGAAGAAATTGATGCAGAGATCACCAAAGCAGGCTTACCTAAATTCGGTCATACTTATTTATATGATGGTGAAACCGGCGACCGCTTCGATCAGAAAGCAACAGTTGGTATCATCTACATTATTAAGTTACACCACATGGTGGATGATAAAATGCATGCCCGTTCAATCGGACCATACTCTCTTATCACACAACAACCTTTGGGTGGTAAAGCTCAGTTTGGTGGTCAAAGATTTGGTGAGATGGAGGTTTGGGCACTTGAGGCTTATGGTGCATCTAACATTCTACAGGAGTTGTTAACGCTTAAATCTGATGATATTATCGGAAGGGCTAAAACTTACGAAGCAATTGTAAAAGGTGATAACATTCCAAGAGCCGGTATTCCTGAATCATTCAATGTATTAGTTCATGAGCTACGTGGTTTAGGTTTGGATTTAAAATTCGATTAATTTCTTTGCGATGAATTGTGAGTTTAACTCACAATTCATCGCTTATATAAAAGTTGAATAAAGCTGAGAAAGTACAAGTGAGTGACACAACGATGTCGAATAAAGATTAAATGATTGTTCCCAAAGAATTATCAATTATCAATTTAAAAATTATCAATTAAGAATATGGCATTCAAAAAAGAAAACCGTCCAAGGCCAACATTTTCTCAAATCACAATTGGTTTGGCTTCTCCAGACAGCATTTTGGAAAAAAGCTATGGTGAAGTTTTAAAGCCCGAAACCATTAACTACCGTACTTACAAACCTGAAAGAGATGGTTTGTTCTGCGAAAGAATTTTTGGGCCGGTAAAAGATTATGAGTGTGCGTGTGGAAAATATAAGCGTATCCGCTACAAGGGTATAGTATGCGACCGTTGTGGTGTGGAAGTAACTGAGAAAAAAGTACGTCGTGAAAGAATGGGACACATCAAATTAGTTGTGCCTGTTGTTCATATCTGGTATTTTAAATCATTACCAAATAAGATCGGTTACCTGTTGGGCACCAGCTCTAAAAAATTAGAGAGCATTGTTTATTACGAGCGTTATGTGGTTATACAACCAGGTATCCGTACTGATAAAGGACAAAACTATGCTGATCTTTTAACAGAAGAGGAATACCTGGATATTTTAGATACACTTCCAAAAGATAACCAGCATTTGCCGGATGAAGATCCAAACAAATTTGTGGCTAAGATGGGTGCCGAAGCTGTGCATGATATGTTACAGCGTATCGATCTTGACCAGTTAAGTTTTGACTTGCGTAACGCTGCTGCCAACGAAACATCTCAACAACGTAAAGCAGACGCTTTAAAAAGATTGAGTGTTGTTGAAAGTTTCCGTGATGCAAATACAAGGATCAACAACCGCCCTGAGTGGATGGTAATGCAATACATACCGGTAATTCCACCGGAATTACGTCCGCTTGTTCCTTTGGATGGTGGCCGTTTTGCATCATCTGATCTGAACGATCTGTATCGCAGGGTTATTATCCGTAACAACCGTTTAAAAAGATTATTAGAAATTAAAGC
>JBKJLT010000387.1:0-13382 GCA_046596765.1 Ferruginibacter sp.
ATGCAGGCATTAAAAGACCAGGGCACTTCACCCGATATGGTTCAGGTAGGTAACGAGATTAATCACGGCATGATATGGCCAGCCGGCAGTGTAAATAATTTCGATAGCCTTGCTCAATTATTTTTTGCAGGTATACAGGGTGTAAAATCGGTTTCGCCATCAACAGCTATTATGTTGCATATTGCACTGGGCGGGCAAAATGATGAGAGTAAATTTTTTATAGACAACATGGTAAAACGTGGAGTGCCATTTGATGTGATTGGTTTATCCTATTATCCTAAATGGCATAACACATTGGCAGACCTGCAGTATAACCTGGATGATCTTTCTCGCAGGTATAATAAAGATATTATTGTGGTTGAATATTCACATTTAAAAAAAGAAGTGAACGAATTATCGTTTAACGTAGCCAATGGCCGGGGAAAAGGAAGCTGCATCTGGGAACCATTGAGCACCTGGGAACGTTTTTTTGACAAGGATGGAAAAGCGAATGAAATGCTATTGATTTATGATGAAATAAGTAAAAAATATTTACAAAAATAGAATGCTGCACTTCATTTAAATTGCTTTGATGTTACAAAGCATAATTTCTGTTTTATTTAAAATTTACAAGGCAACTAAATATATTTTGTATCTGTTACTAGGGAACCGCAAAACGCAATAATTCAAAATATTTTTGTAATCTTACTTACGCACAAAACAAACCCCTCAAATGGAAAAGGGAATTACACAAAAATCATTTGGTAATTTTGAAGGCAAATCTGTTACTGCCTACACTATCTGCAATGAAAACAATATGCAGGTTACTGTAATTAATTACGGCGCAACCATTACCCAAATTTTAACACCTGATAAAAATGGTATTACCGGAAATGTAATACTTGGGTTTGATTCACTTGAAGGCTACCTGCAAAACGGGCATCAATATCATGGATGTATTGTTGGCCGATATGCCAACCGCATTGCCAATTCTAAATTTAAGTTGGATGGAATAGAATACCGGTTGACAACTAACCATGAACATTTCAGCTTACATGGCGGCATTAAAGGCTTCGACAAAGTTTGGTGGAACATTAAAGAGCAAGATGATGGCCGTGGTTTAAAACTCAGTTATTTAAGTATAGATGGCGAAGAGGGTTATCCCGGTAATTTAAATATTGAACTGCTTTGTAAACTTACTTCTAATGATGAATTGGTGCTGGATTACTCAGCAAATACCGATAAACCTACACCAGTTAATTTAACCAACCATTGCTATTTTAATTTATCGGCGGGTAAAGATGAGACCATACTAAATCACGAATTAAAAATATTTGCCGAGCAGTATACTGAAGTAGATGAGAACCTGGTTCCTACGGGGAAATTAATTTCACTGCAAAACACAGCACTGGATTTTAATACTGCAAAAAAAACCGGCAGAGATATTAATGAAGCTGGTGGATACGACCATAATATGATTTTAAATGGCCCCGATAACAAAGCAGCGGAATTGTTTGAAGATACCAGTGGCCGTTTTATGGAGATGTTTACAACAGAACCTGCAGTACAACTTTATACTGGTAACGCACTTCATTTTGATAACGAAACAAACAATACCAAATCTTCTTTTATACAATATGCCGGGCTGTGCTTAGAGGCCCAGCATTATCCCAATAGCCCGAATGAACCTTCTTTCCCAAATACTATTTTAAGGCCCGGAGAAAATTACAGGCAAACAACAACTTATAAATTTTCGGTAAAGTAAACTTCCACATAAAAAATGCCATCTGCTATAGGGCAGATGGCAATTTTATAAAACGATAACTCAGCTTAGTTAATTGTTACTGTTTGTAAATTCTCATTTAAAGTAATTGTATAAGTTCCTGCTGTGGCTGGTGTTTTAAAATTGTTACCACCTTCCCACCTGATGCCTCTTGGAGTACCGGTGGCATTGCTACCGCCGCTGTTATCCTCATAATCAAACGCACCCCAATTGTTACCGGCAAGAAATTTAATTTCTTTATTTGCTTTTAATGCAATAGTTAATGTCCAAATGCCATTACCTCCGTAAGTCATTTGTGGAGATGTTGGCGGGTCCCAGTCATTAACGCCTGCCTGGTTCATACCATCACCAACCAATCTCATCTCAGCACCTGGGCTCGTAAAATATTTTATATTATTCCTGTCACGGCCATCCCATATAACACGGTAACGGCCTGCTGTGGTATAATCATTAAAATTAGCTCCGTTAACCTGTAAAGTACTTCCATCTCCGCCGTTACTGCCGTAGCTCCTTGTTTCACTTACAGTCTGGCTACCGTTATCCCATGCATTATTATCAATCAGCTTCCATCCGCCTGATGTAAAGTTTGTAAGGCCTACAAATAAATTGGTACCAGAATTGCCCAAGGCATAGGTTGGAAAAACACCCGGAGGATTCCAACCGGCACCAGTAGCACCACCTACAAAACCCATACGGCCTGCGGTAATATTATATTGAAGTGTACTGATATTTACAGAAATTCTGTAAAAGCCCGCTGCTGTAACAGATAAATTATTAGGGGCGTTTGATACCAGGTTTCCACCAGTTCCACCATAATTTACAGCCCAGCTACGGCCAACTGTAATTTTAAATTCTGTATTAGCCGGTAAATAAATATAGATGTAATACATTTTATTAAATACTCCGGCACGCAAATCCCTGATTAGTTCTGGCGCTGTTGGAGGATCCCAATCATTACCATTACCTGTAGAACTTTGATAACCGCCAGGCAGATAAACCCTTAAAATAGGAAGATAACTGGTGATAGTTACAAATACAACATTGGAATAAGCTATTGCCCCCCGGGCTGTTACCGCTTTAATACGGTATTCAACTTTACCAGTGTTACCGCCAGGTATATTAGAATTAAGTGCGGTCTGGTTCATTTGCCCCTGTGTTAAGGCCAAAGAATATAAAGATGCACCTACAGGTATTTCAACAGGTACAACAAAGTTTTTACCCGCTGAATCGTATTGTAATGTATATGTTACTGCTCCGGCATATCCTTTAAATGCTGCTGCCCACGAAAACGTATTGGAAGGCAAATCTGCATTGGTTAAAGTTACTGTTACAGCAGCATTGGCGGTTACTAAAACTGACGGATCTGGGAAAGGTGTAGCCATTATTTTTAAAACATTGCTTGCATACCGCTCGTTATTGTTGTTGTAAGAAGAAATAAGCCTTACATCAATTGATTGTGAAACGCCCAATCTAAAGCCCAGATTAAGCAATATGCCATTTAATTCACGGCCTGTTAATGTGGTGCTTAATACGCCATTAAGGGTTTTGGAATTTTTATTGGCGAAATTCTTACCGGTAGAATCTATCTCCAGAATGTATTTTATTGTTGAAGAATCAGTGGAGTATTTTGGATTGGTCCAGGAAAAATTTATTACAGCATTGTTGGTATCGGCAAGTGCAGGTGCAACAGTAGAAACCGAACTGGTTAATACCGGCGATATACCCAGTTGATAAACAGGCAATGCATCAACCTTGGTAAGATTATCTGTTTTATTACAGGCTGTAAAAAATGCCGAAACTGCCATTACAGCAAAAAAGGTTTTAAAAATATTTTTCATTTTTTAAATTTTAATTGTTGATTATTGTTTTACAACAGTATATTTTCCTGTAATAAAATTCAGGGTTATTTTATAGCTTCCCGACACGGATGGTGTTGGTATTGCATCCGGGTCTGATCCTCCACCCATATTGGCGCTAAAATCTCCTCCATTTGCTTCTTTTCCTCCATACTGCGGTTGCCATTGGTTTAAAGTAGATAAGAATTTATAATACTTACCAGGAGTAAAATTCATGGTAACCGTATATTCAGTTAAACTAAGCCTTGTGCATTTTTGAGTAGATGGTGGATTATTTGTCCAGCTGCTTGGTGTACCATCACCGGTTATATACAAATCGCCAATGGTTGCCGGAGGTGTTGGAGGAGGCAGTGGTACAGCAACATCCAGGTAAGGTGTAATAACAATCTTAACTACATTAGAAAATAAAGGTACAGCACCGTTAATGGTTGATTTTACCCTAAATTCAATATTATGCGGAACATCTCTTGCCATCAACAATTTGTTAAGGAAGGTGTTAATCTGCTTTACTGTAAATGCAACACTCAGATCGGCAGAAATTGATGTCTCCTGAATATTAGGATTTGAGAAATTAGCACCTGTTGTATCTACCTGCAAAATATAAGTAACTGTTTGAGAACTTATACCTGTGTTAAGTTTGTAGTTGGGATTGGTCCAGTTGAAGGTTAGTGCAACCGAATTCTTTTTTGTACTATCCAAAAAAAGATTGGCAGTTGATGAAGCAGTTAATACCGGGTTTGTGCCTCCCTCGAAATAAACCTTGTTTTCATCTTTTTTGCAGGATAAAATAATCGCTGCTGTAAAGACAGTGCCAAAAAGTAATTTTATTAAATTTTTCATATAAAACCGTTTTTATTGTTTTTTTATTAATACCCCGCATTTTGAGTTAAGTTGCCATTAGCCACCAGGTTAGATGCAGGAATAGGGAAAATATTATACTTGCTGTCAACAGCAGTACCCGATGATACGCCTCCTTTCCAGGGCCACAGGTAAGTACCGGTTGTTAATAATCCGTATCGTATTAAATCGGTGCGACGGTGGCCTTCCCAGTACAATTCCCTTCCTCTTTCATCCAATATAAACTGCAGGTTTAACTGGCCGGCACTAATATTACCGGTAGCATTTCCATAGGCTCTAGTACGTATATTATTTATATACCCAAGGGCTGTTGCAGCATCGCCGCCGGTACCTCCACGCAAAACTGCTTCTGCATAGATCAAGTACATTTCAGATAACCGAAATGCAGGAAAATCAACATCAGCAAATTCTTTTCTTGAATCTGATACCGGGGCACCATCTGAACGAAGGTTAACATACTTTTTAACATGCGGTCCCTGGTCAAAATTACTAATATCGGTAATGACTAATTGTGCAGGGCTTGTACCATATTTGCTTGTGGTAAACATAGCTCTTTTATCGGTTGAGCCAGTTAAATCGGAAAACAGATTTACAAAAGCCGAAGTTGACCTATACCCATACCAACCTCCACCTACACCATACTGAGCACCCTCATCTCCACACGCTGCATGTACAAAAAAAGTAGTGTTGCCGTAGGCTTGTGTACGCAGGCCATCACAATTAATGGCAAACATAAATTCATCTTTTGCTTTATCATTATCTGCCATAAATACCCTTGGGTAACCACCGTATAAAGTGTAAGGAGCTGCAATTACTTTTTTTGCGTAGGTAATTGCATCTGTATACCTGGCGGCTGCGGTGTAAGTGCCCGCATTTAAATATAACCTGGCCAGTAAAGCCCACGCAGCTCCCTGGTCTACCCGTCCATACTCAGCAGTTTTTACAGGGGCCAGCAAACCTTCAATAGCTTTTAATTCTTTTTCAATGTATAAAAACAGATCGGCACTGCTAATTTCTTTTGGCAAAATAGCACCTACCAAATCGTTCTCAGTAATAAATGTTGATTTTCCAAAAAGGTCCATCATTACCCAATAATTATAAGCACGTAAAAAACGAACTTCAGCAACTGAATTTTTAATATCAGCAGCTTCTGTACCGCCAATTCCCCTTTCGGCTAATTTTGCATCTGAACTTTCTCTGATATACTCATTAATAAGTGTGATGTTATAAATTGGCCTGGCGTAAATTCCTTTAAGAAAAGGATCAGCACTTGTCCATCTTAAGTTGTGAAAATCCTTGATGGTCTGGTCGTTCCATGCAACCACAGCCTCATCAGTGGGTAATTCCTGACAATTAAAAAACATACGGATAAAAGCTACCTGTGAGCCTTCATCCAATCCACCGCTAATATCGGGGTTACCTGCAGGGCCGGAGTTGCCGGTAATTGCAAGCGTACCATAAATTTTTGCCAATACACTTTTGTAACCGGCAGCACTAGCAAAAGCCTTTTCCGGCGTAAGGTCATTGGTAGGATATAAATCCAGTTTTTTGGCGCAGGATGCAGCAACTATTGCTACAACCATCACACATCCAACATATTTCAATAATTTATTTTTCATATCAATAGTTATTTTATAATTAAAAATCTAAATTAAAGCCCAAAGAAAATATACGTGGCCTTGGGTAAATATTGTTATCTACTCCCGAATCATTCGAGTTTTCAGGGTCAAGGCCTTTGTATTTAGATATAATAAATACATTTTGTACACTTGCAGCAATACGCAGGCTGGCTTTTCCTTTCATTATTTTACCCCAGTTATAACCCAGGTTAATATTATCCAATCTAAAGAAAGAAGCATTCTCGATATAGTAATCAGATAAATACTGGTTGTTCGAAAATCCTGTTTCTAAATAATTTGCAGAAGCATTGCCTATAAAATTGATAGGATTTTTGATTTGCCTTAAAACACCATTATTGGAGTTGAAATTATTATAAAGATAGGCTCCAAAAGCACCGTGACCGGTAATACCTAACGAGTATTTTTTATAGGTTACCTGTGTATTTAGCCCTACAAAAATATCTGATGCAGGCTTCTTGTAATAATAACGGTCGTTTTGATTTATAACACCATCCCTGTTTAAATCTTCATAAAGTCCTTCAATAGGCCTGTTTGTTTCAGGGCTATACACTTGTTTAAAAACGAAATAGGTAAATGGTGCATACCCAACATTGAATCTGCCAATATTGTTTCCGGTACCGCCCGATATACCACTTACTTCAATGCCTTTAAAATTTGGATCTTGTTGTTTCAACAAATTGGTAATTTCCCTGGTATTATAGGTAAAATTAAATCCAAATTCCCAGGTTAAGTTTGCTTTTTTAATTGGCACAGTGTTCAAACTAAACTCAACCCCTTTGTTTTCCATATTACCAACATTGGTTAATAATTCAATATTAAAGTTTCCGCCGGCTGCAACTGGTACGGTGCTTAAAAGGTCTTTTGTTTTTTTAATGTAATAATCTACCGAACCAGAAATTCTGTTATTCAGGAAGCCAAAATCAAGCCCCACATTGGTTGTAGTGGTAGTCTCCCATTTTCTGTCGGGATCATAAGCAGATGGACGTAAAAAGCTATAGTAAGTATTTCCAAACTGGTATTGTGCACCAGCATCACTTCTGCTGTAATAAGGCAGATAAGAATAGTATGGTATCCCATCCTGCTGGCCAGTGCTGCCCCAACCTACCCTTAATTTTAAATCACTGATAATATTTGCAGATTTAAAGAAATCGTCTTTTAGTTTCCAGGCTGCTGCTACAGAAGGAAAATAACCTACCCTGTTTTCTTTTGAAAATTTTGAGCTGGCATCTCTGCGTAAAGAAGCGGTTATCAGGTATTTATTGGCAATAGAAAGATTTATCCTTCCGAGATAAGATTCTAAACGGTATTGCGGTTTATCTGTAAGAAAAGTTGGCTGAGACCCGGCAATGGTATCTTTCCTTTGCGGGTTAGCCGGGTCGGCTATTGCCCTGTAACTGAAGGATGAGAAATTTTTAACCTTGGTGGCAAAATCCTGGTAGCTGTGCCCAACCAATACATCAAATTTTGTTTTTAGCTTTTTAAACTCTTTAGCGTAAAAAAGCTGAACATCTGCAATGGTATTTATTTTCTTTTGCTCGTAATAACTTTTGCGTCCGAAAGTTTTGTAATCAGTAGCCGATGCTGAATCTATATTGTCGCTACCACTACCGCTTGCATTATCAATACCAAGGTTAACCAACACATGCAGGTCGGGTAACCAATGTATTTTATAATCGAGTTGCACATTACCAACAAACCGATTTACGCTTGATCTATTATCCCGTTGGTTTAGCAAAGCAATGGGATTGCGTGTTGCAAGGTCAATTAAAGTGCCATTAGGGTCAAGCCACTCGGTATAATTACCAAATTTGCCTGTATTTGATCTTACGGATTGAGTAGGATCAAAAGCAATTGCCGACCCGATTGCACCGCCAATAGCAAAATTATTTTTTGTATTGCTACCTTTCAAGGCCAGATTTACGCTTAAGTGATCATTAAAAAATTTGGGGGTAATGTTTAATGAGCCTGTAAAACGATTAAAATTATCAGTTCTTAAAATCCCATCTTGTGTTAAGTACCCCACCGAAGCCCTAAAAGGAATGTTGTTAAAGGCCCCGCTGGCACTTACATTATTATCCCACCCAAAAGCAGCACGGTAAATTTCTTTCTGCCAGTCGGTGTTGGAAGTACCTAACAAATTTTTATATAGATTGCTTCCGCCAGATGCCGCATCTGCATTGATGATAGCACGTACCTGATCGCCGCTCAGTACATCTACTGTTTTACCAACAATGCCTGTAGACAATTGTGTATTAAAATTGTATCTGATTTTTCCTTTAGCTCCTTTTTTTGTAGTGATGATTAACACACCATTTGATGCTCTTGAACCATACAATGCGGTTGCAGAAGCATCTTTTAAAACCGAGATAGATTCAATATCATTAGGGTTAATGGTATTTAAAAGATTTGAAGAACCGGCAATGCCATTGCCTTCAACCGGTACACCATCAATAACCAGCAAAGGATCGTTGCTGGCATTTAAAGATGCCCCGCCCCTGATACGTATTCTGCTACCACCGCCGGGCGAACCACCGCCGGTTGTAACTTCCAAACCGGCGACCTTGCCCTGAAGCAATTGTTCAGAAGAGTTTACAACACCCTTTTGAAAATCTTTGGCAGTTACCGAAGTAACAGAACCCGTTAAGTCGCCTTTACGTTTTGTACCATAAGCAACAACCACCAGTTCGTTCATCTGTTGGTTAATTTGTACTAAACTAACATTGGCAACCGAGTTTGCATTTACCTTAACTTCCTGCTGGGCAAAACCTACTGAAGAAATCAGCAAGGTACTGTTAGCTGCAGCGTTTATTTTAAAGGATCCATCTGCTGCAGTTTGCGTGGCAGTTTTAGTTCCTTTTATGGTAACCGTTGCTCCCGTAACCGGTGTACCATCTTTTGAATCGGTTACTTTACCCGTAACGGAGTTTTGTGAAAATGCAGCCAGGGATATTAAATACATCACACAGGACAGCATAAGTTTTTTGGAGATTTTTCTCATAAAACAAGCTTTTCGTTTTTTTAAATTAGCAATTTTTACCGAATGTGTAATATTTACACAACACTAAATGTGTATAAAGTACACAATATAGGACTTTTTTTGAACTTGCAATTAATTGTTAAAAAAAAATTAGGAAAAAAAATTAAAAGCTAAACACTTCTTTACTATAATCCACTGTTAATCAGTTTTTTCAATACCAATTGTTATTTTTTTGGCTCAAAAATCAATCCCCACCCACTTCTTCTTTTTTTTCTCATATTTATTGTAGTTGAAATTATAAAGTTTGCCAGGCCGGTGAGGTACATCCTGTTCCATTTCCTCTATATCCACCAAAAAATCCATTGCAAAAAATTTCTTACGGAAATTCCGCCTGTCCATTTTAACATTCAGGATGGCTTCATACACATTCTGCAATTCCCGCAGTGAGAATTTTTTTGGCAGTAAACTAAACGCTAGCGGATGCTCCTGCACACGCCTTTGCAGTTGTTCGTAACTGCATTCGAGAATCTGTTTATGGTCAAATGCAAGTTCTTCTATTTCAGAAACATCGTGCCAGTGAAGTTCGTTATCCAGTATTTTTAATTTATGGTTCTGGATATTAATGAGTGAATAATAAACTAACGTAACTACCCTGCCTGCCGGATGCCGGTTTAAACAACCGAAAGTTTTAACCTGCTCCATATACACATCATCAAGCCCGGTACGTTGCTTTAGAATACGGCTTGCCGCTGCATCTAATTCTTCACCAGGATCAACCAAATCGCCCAGCAGCGACCATTTACCCTGGAATTTTTTTAAGTCACTTCTTATCAACAGCACCTTCAGTTTGTTTTCATCAAACCCAAAAATCACACAATCAACTGATAAAGCAATACGGTTGATACTTTCAACTTCGGACTGGATAGCCGACAACGTTTTAATATTTTGAGCCTGGCTGCTTTGAATGGTTTTACTCATATGCATTTCAAAAAAATTACAATGATTAATATTTTACGAATTTTACCACGTTACTCCTTCCATTCTGCTTTAGCAAAAGATAATAAACCCCTTTTTTAAGAGCATCAAAATGTTGTGTAACAGCAATTTGATATTGCCCCCTTATCTGGCTGGTGCTTAAAAGCGTTTGTACCCGCTGCCCCAGTGGATTAACCACTTCAATGCTTACCCTGCCGTTATCAGCTATAATATAATCAATCAAAGCATTTCCCGTTACAGGATTGGGAGATATTTTAATACCATAACCATCTTTCAAATTGCTTATCTGGCGATTGTGCGCCAGTGTACTAAACTGAGATGTTGCATAATTGGTAGCCGGTGTGGCAGCACAATTTACACTCACCCTCCAATCGTAAGATGTAGCTGTTGCAAGATTGGTTACTGTTACAGAACCGCTATTAATACCTGTTGCAACAGTTACCCAGGCACCTGTGCCCGAAATCCTGTAATCAACCGAATAAAAATTGCCGGCAGTAACACTCCAGTTAAGTACAGCCGAGGTGGTGGTAATATTTGTAACAGTAAGGCCTGTGGGCATTGCTGGTGTTGCTGTTACCGTAACTGTAATAACAGCTCTTGGGCTTTCGCCGCAATTATTTGACTGGCTTACATAATAACTGGTAGTACCTGCTAAAGTGGTAGATGGAGTTGGTGCGGTTGTGCTGGCTGTACCACCAGTTGCAACGGTATACCATTTAAGGCCAGTACCGGTTGCAGTTAATTGATTAGCTAACGATAGTTGACAATAAGTTAGCGTGGGTATAACAACTGGTGCAGCTGGTAAACCAGTTACATTTACAGTAATTACCGCACGTGGGCTTTCGCAACCACTTGCAGTTTGCGACACATAGTAATTTGTACTGCCTGCATTGACTGTTGATGGTGTTGGTGCCGTTGAAATTCCTATTCCACCTGTTGCAGCAGCATACCATAATAAGGCAGTGCCGGTTGCAGTTAAAGGAACAGCCGCTGCATTTTGGCAATAACTAACTGGTGTAGTTACAGTTGGTGCCAATGGCGCAGCATTTACATTTACCGTTATAGAAGCACGTGAGCCCTCGCAGCCATTGTTAGATTGACTTACATACCAAATAGTGCTGCCTGCTGCAGCAGTTGAAGGTGTGGGAGCAGTAGTACTGCCCGTACCACCCGAAGCAACTGTATACCACAAAAGGTTTGTACCGGTTGCAGTTAAAGCAGGTGCTGTAATATTCTGGCAATACGTAAGCGGACTGGTTACACCTGGCGCAGCAGGAACCGCAGCTATATTTACTACAATTACTGCCCGTGGGCTTTGGCCGCAACTCTGCGTTTGACTTACATAATATGATGTGCTGCCGGTTGTTGTTGTTGAAGGTGTTGGGGCTGTAGCACTGCCGGTACCGCCTGTTGCAACAGTGTACCATAATAAATTACTGCCGGTAGCTGTTAATGGCGAAGCAACTGCATTCTGACAATAATTTACCGGGCTGGTTACTGTTGGTGCCGGTGTGTTTGCGGTAACGTTTACTACAATAGGCAACCTTGCACTTTCGCAGCTACCAATGGTTTGTGTAACATAATAAGTAGTGCTTCCAATAGTTGCAGTTGATGGTGTGGGTGCTGTTGGGCTTCCCGTACCACCTGTGGCTGTTGTGTACCAGAGTAAATTGGTACCGGTGGCCTGCAATGGCGTTGCTGCAGCATTCTGGCAATAATTTACCGGGCTTGTTGCAGTTGGTGTTGCGGTAGCACATGCGGGTATACTCACGTAAATATGATATTCACCCGGTTGTAATGTTATACTTTGCGATGTTGCAGTTAAATTAAAATTATTACCGGTTACTCCATTCAATCCGGTACCGGTGCCGTTGCTGATATGATTTGTCCAATTGCCAACCGATTGAAAAGTAACAGTTTTAGTTTGTGCTACTACATCAAAATTGGCAACAACAGTAACTTTTTTACCAGTGGCATTGGGATCAGCAATTTGAAAAACTTTCACCAATCCACTGTTAAAATCATAAGTAAAACTTGTGTTGTTAAAAACAGCAGTATTACTCAGGCGAAATTGTAATATACTTTTGTAGGTGTTATATAATTGCACTCTTTCCGGAACCAGCATATACTCCCACCGGGGTGGCTTGTTTGCTACATTAGAACCACCAAAATTTAATGGCACATCATACCCTCTTTCTCCAAATTGCCAGATCATTTTAGGGCCTGGTACTGTAAAGAAAACGCTAGCAGCCGCTTCTCCTCTGGCAAGTGCTGTATTCAGATTCCGAACATTATAGCCACCTGCTGAATTACCAAATGTTATATTTCTGTACATGTTGCGTTCTTCATCATGGCTTTCCATATATCCAAATACTGCTGGATTATTAAATGCACGTTGTGAACTGTTGTATGAAATGGCTGAAATATCTGAATTAGAGGCAAAGCCCATTGTACATTGGTTGTAGGTTGAATTGCTGTTGCCCCACAACATAAATCCGTATGCCGCATATTCCTGTTCTTCCTGGCTGGGTTGTGTACCTAAAAATTCAATGATCATGTAAGTGCCGGGATGCGAAGGAACCGTAGCATCATAATATCTTTTTAAATTAGCCACACGGCTGGCATCATAATTTTCAACGGTTGTTGTATTGGTTACGGTTTGTGTAAACCCTTTACCAAGATCCAACCGGTAGCCATCAACGCGGTATTCATCAATCCAGAAATTAAGAGACCTGCTCACCAGGTATTGCGTGGCAACAGATGTATGGTTAAAATCATTGAAAACACTATACGGATGTGGTGCTGTAACATTTAGCCATGGATTATTTGGTGCAGGCCTGTTGTTGACAGGATCCCAATACATTTTTGCCTGAGGTGCATTGCCGGTGCAATGATTATAAACTACATCAAGTATTACTGCAATTCCGTTCAGATGACATTTGTCAATAAATTCTTTTAGTTTATTTTTTGTACCATAATATTTATCAGGTGCAAAATAAAAGGATGGATTATAACCCCAGCTTTCATTTCCGTCAAATTCATTGATGGGCATTAATTCAATGGCATTGATACCGATATTTTTAAGATACTGCAAAGAGTCAATTAAAGATTGATAACTGTGCTGAGCCGTAAAATCCCTGATCAGCAGTTCATAGGTCATCAAATTCTTTTTATCTGGCTTTACAAAATTATTTACCTGCCAGTTGTATTGCGGCTCCGCAGTTTGAATGATGCCTACAAGCCCCGTAGTTAAACCTGTTGGATATGGTTTAAGGTTTGGATAAGTTGTTGAA
>JBKJLT010000400.1:0-3104 GCA_046596765.1 Ferruginibacter sp.
AAAAGCAGGATTAAAAACAGGAGATGTTATCATACAGATTGGTGATTATAAAGTTCCGGATGTACAGGGATATATGCAGGTGCTGGGTAAATTTAAAAAAGGAGATGCGACAAAAGTTAAGGTTAAGAGAGGTACGGTGGAAAAAGTATTTGATGTTGTATTTTAGATAAAATCTTATAGTTACACTTTTGTTATGAAAAATGGTAATATTTTAAAAATAAAAAGTTTATCAAAAAGCTGGTGCGATAATGACAAAGTAATGCTACACGCCTGTTTTAAGTTACTGGTAAACTGTATAGAAAAAGAAAATTTACTTTCGAATAAAACATTTGATTGGAAACATTCAAATGAAGTTGTAAGAGAAAAAAAGGAATTGAATTTTTTATATAAATGGTGGAAACAAAGAGTTAAGAAAGACCTGAAAGTTGATAGTTTAGATGACCCACAATATCACGAAGACAATAGCATGTTGATTCGATTGATTAAAATCAGACATAGGCTATGGACTTAATTTTATCTAACACAAAAACCCCTTTAGGGGATAGGGGCATGAAATTAAAAATTGACAACGAAGCCATAGCCGAAGAGTTTTTTGAAGACTCTTTATTGCTGGGCATTGTTGCACCCATTAAAGATTACCAGTTTAGCTGGCAACTGAACCAGTTGCTGGGCCTCGATTTCAGGGTGAATAACGATATTGAGATACAACTTACCAAAAAGCAACGTAAATATTTTTTCAGTATTTATGAATATGCCGTGCCGGCCATCAGTTTAACTCACTATTTATACAACAACGAAAACGATGGCGAATATTTATTGCCCGAGTTTAAACACCTCGATTTTTTGTGGTTGATAAAAGGCGATGCCGTTCCGGCAGAAGAGTTAAGGATTTTAATTCAATCCATCAGAAATTTACCCGGCGTGCAATTAGTTACCGAAATGACGAATGAAAAAATAAAGCACAAGCAACATCTCATCTTTTAAAATAAAAACCATGTGGCCCGAAATTGACAACAAACTTTACCAGGAATTTATTTTTCCTGATTTTTCAAAAGCATTTGCTTTTATAACACGTGTTGCCATGGCTGCCGAAAAAATGGATCATCACCCAACATGGAAAAACACATACAATAAAGTGGAGATTTGGTTAAGTACGCATGATGCCGGTGATATTGTAACAGATAAGGACCGTAAGCTGGCTGCAATTATTGATAAGCTCACAAACTGATTTTATTCCCCCGCAGATTTCGCTGAAGGCGCAGAAATGAATATTTTTTTCTGCGGTCTCTGCGAAATCTGCGGGCCAATCTATTTTATTTTTATTTCTCTCAATGCAATATAAAACCCGTTTTTCATACTTAGTATGATGGGCATTTTAGCAGCAAAAGTAAAATAAACCTGTTCTTCAGCGGGGGCTTTTGTGGCATTCAAATCAGTTGCTGTAAATTGTTCTACCGTTTCTTTTTCTCCATTCACCAGTATTTTAAGTTCTTTTGGATCTTCTTCGGTAACGCCCATTTTCTTTGCAGTTTCATTCGTGTTCATTTTCAGCATTACACTCTTGGTTCCTTTGGTAAGGCCGGTTAGGGTGCTCTTACTTATCCAAACACTCAGTGTGTTATCATCCAATATTTTTGTACCCGGGGCAAAATAATTATACAGCGTATTGGCCGAAACCATTGCCGCCGCAGTGTGTGTAATGGTGCCATTGATATTTACAGGATCGGTCATTTGCCAGTCAAACACCAATGCAGGTGCAAGTGCTTTTACGGTAACAATAAAATCATATTTCTGCCCGTTGGATTCAACCCCATAAATAAGTTTTGTACCAGGCTTTATTAAAGCCTGTAAATTAACCTGTGCAAAACAAGCTAAAGAGAATGCCAACAAACTGAATAGAAAGATTACTTTTTTCATGATTTAATTTTTTACAAGATACAGTTACTGTAAACATAAAAAATACCCATTGCAAGGTATTTATGGTTTTACAAGAACAGTTTTTTCGGCAGCAGCCGTAAACATGCCAATGGGTTCAACAAATTTTTCCAGTCCGTTTTCTTTTAATAATTTTTTTATTGCTTCTACAGCGTTTTCATCAACAGCAATCAAAAGGCCTCCGTTTGTTTGCGGATCG
Source organism: Ferruginibacter sp. (assembly GCA_046596765.1). Lineage (GTDB taxonomy): Bacteria > Bacteroidota > Bacteroidia > Chitinophagales > Chitinophagaceae > Ferruginibacter. The sequence continues at coordinate 2,135 of JBKJLT010000400.1, forward strand.
GGCAATAAATTAAACGCTTCCATTACATTCACTTGCTTTTCAAAGCCCGTTTTAGTGCTGTAACTGTTCCAGTTTCGGTAAGTTGCATCGGGTACAATGCGCTGCGCTAAGTATTCTCTAACTCCTTCTGCAACCGGTAACGCAGCATAACTTATTTCAGCAGAGCAACCACAGCCTTCTGCCATTTCAATTAAGTGGCCAAGCAACCCAAAGCCGGTAACATCGGTCATGGCTGTAACACCTTCAATCTTACCAAGTGCTTCACCAACTTTATTTAGCTGCGTCATCTGGTTTATCATTACCGCCACATGTTCTTCTTTTATTACGCCTCTTTTTTGTGCGGTAGATAAAACACCCACACCCAATGGCTTGGTAATAAAAATTACATTGCCTGGTTTTGCCGTATTGTTTTTCTTTAGGTTTTTAATGTCAATTAATCCGCTTACTGCCAAACCAAAAATTGGTTCGGCGCTGTCAATACTATGTCCGCCAGCTAATGGTATCCCGGCTTCTTCGCAAATTCCTCTACTTCCATCTAAAACTTTTTGTGCAAGTTCGGCTGGTAGTTTTTCAACCGGCCAACCCAGTATAGCCACCGCCAGTAAAGGTTTACCGCCCATGGCATACACATCGCTGATGGCATTGGCGCTGGCTATGCGGCCAAAATCAAAAGCATCATCAACAATGGGCATAAAAAAATCGGTGGTAGAAATTAAGGCTGTGCCATTGCCCAAATCATAAACTGCCGCATCATCCCTGCTGCTGTTTCCTACTAACAGTCTGCCGTCAGCAGGCATCGCAATATTTGTTTTTAAAATTTCATCGAGCACTTTGGGTGCAATCTTACAACCGCAACCGGCACCTCTTGAAAACTGCGTAAGTTTTATTTCTGTTGAGTTATCCATAATTATTTTTCTTTTCGCCTGAACACGATTGCTGAATTCTTTTTTAAATCGCCGCTGAAACGTAT
>JBKJLT010000413.1:0-3550 GCA_046596765.1 Ferruginibacter sp.
GCTGCTCCGCATACACCACGGCCTTTTTTAATTCTGGTGCAGGCAACCGGTCCCTGAAAAGGGCCAAGCACCAATTCGGTTTCGCCATCCTGAGCGGAGCCGAAGGATTTTGAATCAGGCTTAACTAAATAAAAACCAACCCAAAGCCAGTTAAACTGTTCTTTTAATGCCGCACTTACATTTGCCAGGTTGGCAACGAGGTCAGGTTCGCCTTCAAGTAATCCTTTTATTTGAGGAATAAGAGATTGATAAATTTCTGCTTTGTCCGCAGGACTCTGCGAGCTGCCGGTGATAATTGTTAAGTCTTCTGCCATGGGGTAAAGGTATGAAAGCAATTTTGCCCACAAAGTCGCAAAGTACAAAAAGAAAAATTTTCCAGGCAAAACCAACCTCCGCAAGGGTTGTAAGTTTTCTATTTTCACTGCGTGAAAATAATGAGCAAGAATTTCTCACCGTGCTTCTGCAAACAACAAAGTTGCGAAGCAACTTTTCCTTTATATTTTGGTGGGATTCACTTCAAAATCATATCACTGTAAGAAAGCGAACAAAAATCCGTAGGTTCAATCTTAAACAAAGCAGCATATTCATCACATTGTTCCTGTAGTTTTTCTTTGCCAATGCTCCCGTCTTTATCAATGGCTTCCACTTCTACAAAAGTTCCCAGCCCTTCAACGGTATCAAAGTGAAATTTTACATTGTTGATGAAATAGATCTTTCTGCTTTTATCAACAACCACTTTTATACCCAATGTTTTTATCAATATTTCTTTCAGCGTTTTATCGGGCTGGTGCTGGTATAATAAAACATGGCTCGATTTGGAGCCTGCAAAATCTTCCCGTTCATAATGTATCAGCGCATTTTCAATATTGCCTTCACGCAATTTTAATCTGCCCAGGGCAACGTTAAAGTAGGTATCAATCTGATGGTCTTCGCCGATTAATAAGGGGCTATGCTGTTGCAGTAAAGTTTCCAATGCTGCAAGCTTGTTTGTCGATGCTTTAAATTCGATGTTGAGGATTGGCATAGCTTAAAGGTATAAAAAACCGTCTCGCCATTGGCGAGACGGTTCAAATAATTCAAAAATAAAAATCTTACCTCACCAACTTCAACTCATCGATAATATTTTTGGCACCGCCCAGTTTATCAATGCACCAAAGTACATAACGTACATCTACATTAATAGTGCGGTTAAGGTCTTTATCAAATGCAATTTTGTGGCTTAAGGCTTCGTAGTTGCCATCAAAAGCAAGGCCAATTAAATTGCCATTGCCATCCAAAACGGGTGAGCCCGAGTTACCACCGGTAATATCGTTGGTGGTAATAAAACCAACAACCAGGTCATTGGTACGCTTGTCCATGTATTGGCCAAAATCTCTTTTCTTCAACAGTTCAACCTGTTTAGCAGGCAAATCAAATTCATAATCGCCGGCAACATATTTTTCAAGTACACCTTTGCTGGTGGTTACATAATCGTAAAACACAGCATCACGAGGGCGGTAACTTTTTACGTTACCATAACTTACCCTCATGCTGAAGTTAGCATCTGGATACATTTTATTAACCGCAGCCGGGTTCATCTCCATAATACCTTTTAAATATGCCCTGCCCAATTCATCATTCTTGGTACGAAAATCGGTTGACAGACTTAAATATTTGCTATTATAGTTTTTAAAAAAGGCTGCTGCATATGCAAATGCCGGATCTTCCTGCAGTGCTGTGGCTGTTGGGTTATCTGCAAATGTTTTCCATTTTGCATCATCCAGCATCATGGTATTTGCAAAAACATCACGTGCCCATGCTTTAAAAGTAGCTTCATCATTCAGGCTGCCATATGCTTTTTTAATGCCTTCATAAAAACCAATCGGGTGCTGATTTTTATCTACGTCGTTGTAAAACATCATGGCAGTAGCAGCCAGTATTTTTTCATCACTTGGCAAATCTTCACCTTCTTTAAATGTGTTTCGGGCAGTGTTAGCCGCATCAATTGCTTTTTTAAGATCGGCAGCAGGCGTGTTTGTTTTTATCAGCGCTGCTTCCAGCGAAATTAACCGGGATGCAGCACCGGCTAATGGCGATCCTAAAATGCCTTCATTTAAATACTGTCGTTGTTTACTGTAAGGTGTCCAGGCGGCATAATTCTTTGCATAATCAGCCATTATATTTTCGTACTCAGGTTTTCCTTTTGCCCAGGCATTAAATTTATTTTCGTAAGCCTGTTTCTGGTCATATACTTTATACTTGATCAGTTGTTTTGTTTCGCCATCAAAAAATTTCCAGTAGTTGGCAACACCGGCATAGTTATCGGCCAGTTTTAATTTTACTGCCGGGTCTTTTATCATTTGCTCATGCATCAATTTTAAACGTACATCACGCAGGCCAACCAATGATGGATTCTCAATTTCATTTTTTAGTTTGATCCCGTAGCTGGTTTCGTAGCGGGTCGTTCCACCAGGGTAACCGTATATCATGGCATAATCACCGTCTTTAATTCCTTTAATACTTACAGGTAAAAAATATTTTGGTTTCAGGGGAACATTGTCAGCACTATATGCAGTTGGTTTTCCGTCTTTGCTGGTATATACACGAAAAACAGAAAAATCGCCTGTATGGCGTGGCCACTCCCAGTTATCGGTATCGCCGCCAAACTTACCTACACTTTCTGGCGGAGCACCCACCAGGCGTATATCTCTGTAAGTTTTGTACACATACATGATGTGCTGGTTGCCTTTGAACATAGGATAAACTCTTCCCGCCAGTTCATTTTCTTTATCTGCAACTTTATCAGTTATGGCCTTGTAAACGTCAACAATTTTTTTAACCCTGTCGGCATAGCTTAAACCCTTTAACTGGTCTTCTACCTCTTTAGTAACATCTACAATACGGTCTAAAAACTGCACCGTAAGTGTGCTTTTAATTTCCTGGTCTTTACTGTATGCATAAAAGCCATCACGTAAATAATTATGTTCTACCGTGCTTGCTCCGGAAATGGCAGAATAACCGCAATGGTGGTTTGTAAATATCAAACCCTGGCTGCTTACAATTTCACCGGTACAGCCACCACCAAAAATTATAATGGCATCTTTTAACGATGATTTGTTGACAGAGTACAATTGCTCTGCTGTAAGTTTCAATCCTTTTTTTACCATATCGGCATAAACCTGCTTGCCCAGCAACATCGGTAACCACATGCCTTCATCGGCCTGTGCCTTAAACAGGCTGAGCGAAAGCGCAACCATAATAATAATCTTCTTCATATAGATGTGTTTTTTAGATGACAAATTTAATCATTAATTGCTTACTCTGCTACTGGCAGTTAAAAGATATGGACGTTCTTTTTCATTATCTTTATCTTTGTTGTTTAACCTTATAACTGCAGATGCCTCTATTTGATATAAAGCTTCCAAAATCTATTGCCAGGGCACTCAATTTACCCATAAGCAACCCCAGGAGCCAGCAAATAAAAGTGCTTAAAAAATTGTTGAAAAAGGCCAGGTTCACTGAGTTTGGCCAACGATACCGTTTTGATGATGTATTGATGAGTAATCATCCC
>JBKJLT010000197.1:0-4089 GCA_046596765.1 Ferruginibacter sp.
TTACATTGCTTTTTTATGCGTTAAAACACAAGCCGGGCACCCGGGGCAAACACTTGCATGCTGCTCAATGGCTGCCGCTCCACCAATAATTTTTACAGCCGTATCATAAATTTTTGAAACCACCTGGTTGGTCACGGTTAAATAAATCGGTATTTGAATAGTGTTGTTGGCAACTAGCTTTCCTTCAGTCCATATTTTTTGTACACCACCTAAAATTTTACGGGCAGTGTTCCGGATAAGAATTAAAAGTATTGCAACAACAATGGTTACCACCAAACCCAATACAAGACAGATTTCCCAAACTTGTGTAATTGCTTCCTGGCTTACATTTTCCATTATGCTTGCTTTTCAGTTTCGTGTAATGCTGTTGCTACTGCACCGGCATTTGATAATATGGTATCTGCTTCGTTTAAGATTTTAATGGCTGTGTGATTGGTATCCTGGAGCCCCCAAATGCTTAAAGTATTTTGTTTGATGTTTACTACAATTCCTAAAGCTGCCCCAGCTAGTTTTAAAATGCGCCTTGCCGCAATCAATATTAAAATTAGCAATACAGCAGCAATTACAACTATCGCCCCTGCAAGCCCTAGCCCGATGTAAAAGTGATTATAGTATTCTGCGTCATTCATATTATTGTTGTTTTACTTCTTCTGTTTGTTTTTGCTCAGCATGGTGCGGCTTCGATTTCATGCCGGGACGAACACTATTGTGAAACTGAATCTTACTATAAAAATAATGTGATACTTTTTGTAAAGTACTTGCCTCTTCCACATGTCCCCAACCTGATGGAACATGATTATTTCTATTCCATATTACTGAACGGTTTGCATACATCATAGAAAACCTTCTTAAATTACGAATAAAATAACCTGTGGTTTTTGATACCGTTGAAGAAACAATTGTTCCCGGAGGCTTTGTATAAAAAGGAGAAAAATTATCAGGGAAACCGGGCATCGTACAGCCAATGCAAGGGGCACCCACATTCATACAACCACCCACATGATTTATAGCGCCTCTCTTATTAATATTGCATTGCACAACGGGACCCCAGCAACCGATCTCTACCAAACATTCTTTATCCCCATATCTTTTTGCAAAAGTACCTTCCTCATAAAAACCACCACGGGTACATGTTTGGTGAACTGTATCAGTAAAAAGCCAGGCTGGTCTGCCAAGCGAATCAAATTCAGGTAAAGGACCAATGCCTTGTAAAAACATAAGTACGGCAGCAACAGTTTCTGTAAAATTATCTCCCTGCGGCGCACATCCAGGAATGTTTACAACCGGTAAACCAAAAGTGCTGCGATAATCTTCACCTAAAAAATCCATCAAGCCCATAGAGCCGGTAACATTCCCAGCTGCCGCAGGAATTCCACCCCAGGTTGCACAAGTACCAATAGCAATTATTGCAGCTGCGTATGGCGACATAAGTTTCAACATATCTGCTGTGGGAAAGGGTTGCGGCTCACCATCAACCATCCGTGTGCCTAAGCCTGCCCAATATCCACCGTTCTCATCGTTCATTCTTTCATCTGCAATCGAGCCTTCATATACAACAACAAACTGCTTTCCTAATTTGCCCTGCCGTGCTAAATGAAAAGGTTCCATAAATTCATCGCCTGCTTCAACAGAAAGTACGGGATGATGTAAATTAATTCTTGGTAAGCCGGGCATATTGCCTGTCATCAAGGATTCTGCAGAGGGTGCAGTAGCACCAACAGTTGAAACTGAACAGCCATCACAACTCATACCGGCGAGCCAGAAAACGTGAATTTCATCTAAGGCATCGGGTACAAACGCAGGTTGTGTAGTTACCATGAGGATGGTTTGTTTTTATGAAAGTAAATACCTTATTTAAAACAAATCAATTTATTTATAGAAAACATTTTCTAATTTTTACATTAGCTTTTGTTGTTTTCATCATTAAGCTTTTCATTTTCCATACGTTTTGCTTTTTCTGCCACTTCAGGGTCGGCAATCATTTTACCGCCTCTTATGGTACTTCCAATTAAAATTCCTGCGCTGATAATAATAATGTCTTTGATTATATATTGACCAGCCAGCGTTGGTACTATTGGAATAATTTTAAACACTTCGGATGTAAATGTAAAAACCGGAGATATTGCTCCGATCAATTGCAACAAAAGTAAAAGTAAGGTTGCTCTTAAAAATGTTCCTGTTATTAAACCTATACCTATAAGGCATTCCAGCGTAGCAAGTCCTTTTGCCATTGCATCATCAGAAAAGAAATTAAAAGTGAGAACCCTTGTTGTACGCAATGCTAAGTCTTCTATCGGGCTTAAACCGGGAAAGTATTTTATGAATCCAAACCACAAAAAAACGATGCCTATGCTTATGCGTAAAAAAGCAATTCCATGTTCCGCCATCCAGTGCGTTACAATGTTTTCTTTTTTTGCTGACATAAAATTTTTATTGAAGATGAAATAATATTGCCATCAATTATAAAGATACCTTTTACAAACTTTTATAATTTTTTTTTAAGTGATGATGGATTATTTTAAATATTAAAAGACTTAAAATATTATTTAGCTTTAGTAAATTAAGCAAAAGGTGAAGCACACCAAATCATATATACTCGACAGGGCATTAAAGCTTTTTAACAAGAATGGCTTTGTAAATGTACGCCTGCAGCACATTGCTGATTACGGTGATATTAGTGTAGGGCATTTAGCTTACCATTTTAAGCACAAAGATTGTATCGTAGAAAATTTATATGATGAATTGAAGGAAGCCCAGGAAAAATCATTGTATGAATTTAGAATGGCATATTTATTTGAAGATATTAACCGCCAGCTACACCATATTTTTGAATGCCAGAAACATTATCTTTTTTTTTATCTTGATACATTGGAAGTTTTACGTGCCTACCCATCCATAAAAGACAAGCATCAGCAACATATTGCCTGGCAAATTCAACAAATAGAATGGATGTTTAATTTTAATGTTGACCGAAATACTTTTAAAGAGCCTTTAAATGATAGCCAATATAATAAACTGGCTTGGTTATTTTGGATGACCATGGATAACTGGATGTATGCCCGCCAGATAAAAGGACTTGACCATTTAAATGAGAATGATTTTATTGCTGACCTATGGCTCTTAATGATGCCTTATATAACACAAGAGGCGCATGAAGAATTAAAAATGTTAAGCACAAATTCAAACCTGCGTTTTAATTAATTTATTTATTGTTTTGAAAAAAATAACCACCTGGCTTATACACATCAATGGGCAGGTGCAGGGTGTAGGATTTCGTCCGTGCGTTTATCATCTTGCAAAAAAATTTGGTTTAAATGGATGGGTAAGTAATACATCTGATGGTGTGCATATAGAATTTAATGCTGATGAAATTATTTCAAAAAATTTTTATGATGAAGTTGTATCAAATGCACCGCAGCTATCTCACATCACGTCGCATAGTATAACAGAAACTTCAATGGTTGCTTATGAAGATTTTAAGATTATTACCAGTAGCAATGAGGGTAATACCGGGCTACTAATCTCTCCTGACTTCGCTATGTGCGAAGAGTGCAGTAAAGATATTACCGATAAAAATAACAGGCGTTATCAATATGCTTTTACAACCTGCACACAATGCGGTCCACGTTATTCAATCATCAAACAACTGCCTTATGACCGTGAGCATACAACGATGAATGTTTTTAAAATGTGTGACCAATGTGATGAGGAATATAGTGACCCACTGAACCGACGCCATTTTTCTCAAACAAACTCATGCCCTGATTGCCCGGTTGTGATGAAGCTGTATGACAATAAACAAAATATAATAGAAGATAACAAGGCAAAAATAATCAGTAAAATATGTGCGCTATGGAATGATGAAAAAATTGTTGCCATTAAAGGAATTGGCGGATACCTCTTGACTTGTGATGCTGAAAACGAAAATGCTATTAGAGAATTACGACTTAGAAAACATCGTCCTTCAAAGCCCTTTGCACTAATGTTTCCTGATGTGATTTCTTTAGAAAAAGAAGTCTACTTAAATGCAGCAGAGATCAATGAATTAAAAAGTGTTGCTGCACCAATTGTTCTTTTACAACTGAAAGA
>JBKJLT010000276.1:0-5647 GCA_046596765.1 Ferruginibacter sp.
CCAGATCCCGACGTGGATGCTGATAGGACGAGTAGCTAAAACCTGCCCCTGTCAGTGAAAAAAGTCTCCGAAAATTTCCTTTAACACTTTTTAATCATCTCTTTCAATTTTTTACAATTGGAAAACAGTAATATAATTATCAGGGTTGCAACTGCAGCCGATACAAAATTCGCAGCAGCCATCACCGATGAAATGGCGTCCTCTGCAAAAGCACGGGGCACAGGCATCGCCAAACGTACTCCCGAATATGTTGAGCAAAAGATACAGGAAGGTAAATCTGTTATTGCCGTAACCACCGATGGCGAATGGGTTGGCTTTTGTTACATAGAAGTTTGGGAGCATAATAAATTCGTTGCCAACAGCGGACTGATTGTTTCGCCGCCTTACCGTAAAACCGGCGTAGCCAAATCCATCAAGAAAAGAATTTTTGAATTGAGCAGGGAAAAATATCCTGATTCAAAAATATTTGGTTTAACCACCGGTCTCGCTGTTATGAAAATTAACTCCGACCTTGGCTATGAACCGGTTACCTATTCTGAGCTTACTACAGATGAACAGTTTTGGGCAGGCTGTAAAAGCTGCGTTAATTACGATATATTGATGAGTAAAGAACGTAAGAATTGTATGTGTACAGCCATGCTTTTTGACCCGGTGGATCATTATACACCTGAAGAAACCAAGCAGGAGTTTAAGCAACATTCAAAGTTGTATGAAAGGTTTATGCACATCAAGCAAAGCAGGATGCTTAAATTTTTACAAAAGAAAGAGGGTGGTGGTACATCAAAATCTTTACTTCGTTATTTTTTTAATTTTTAAAATAAAGCAGGATGAGCAAGAAAGTTGTTTTGGGTTTTAGTGGCGGTTTGGATACAACTTACTGTGTAAAATACCTCACAGAAGAGAAGAGGTATGAAGTGCATTCTGTAATTGTAAATACAGGAGGATTTGACGAAGAAGAATTAAAAAAGATTGAAGCCCATGCTTACAAACTCGGTGTAAAATCGCACACCACTGTTGATGCTGTTAAAAATTATTACGATAAAATAATCAAGTACCTGGTTTTTGGCAACGTGTTAAAAAATAATACCTATCCATTAAGTGTTAGTGCCGAAAGATTGAGCCAGGCTATTTTTATTGCGGAGCATGTAAAGCATTTAAATGCAGATATTGTTGCGCATGGAAGTACAGGTGCAGGTAACGATCAGGTTAGGTTTGATATGATTTTTAACATCATGATTCCCGGTGTTGAAATATGTACACCCATTCGTGATTTAAAATTAAGCCGTGAAGATGAAATTGCTTATTTAAAAAACAAAGGCGTGGAGATGAACTTTGATAAATCGATGTACTCAATAAATAAAGGTTTGTGGGGCACCAGTGTTGGCGGTAAAGAAACACTGAACAGTAAAGGCACGTTGCCTGAAGAAGCCTGGCCAACGCAGGTTACTGCAACTGAATTAAAACCTGTTGAATTGGAATTTGTAAAAGGAGAGTTGATGGGTATTGATGGAAAAAAATTTACTCATCCAACCGAAGCCATTCAACATTTACAATCTGTTGCAGGGCCTTATGGTATTGGCAGAGATATTCATGTGGGCGATACCATCATCGGCATAAAAGGCCGCGTTGGTTTTGAAGCCGCAGCGCCGATGGTTATTTTAAAAGCGCATCATGCTTTGGAAAAACATGTGCTTACCAAATGGCAGTTGAACTGGAAAGACCAACTGGCATTGTTTTATGGCAATTGGCTGCATGAAGGGCAAATACTGGATCCGGTGATGAGAGATATAGAATCCTTCTTCCAGAATTCGCAGGAAAATGTTACGGGTAAAGTTTTTGTTGACCTGATGCCGTATCGCTTTCAGGTAACCGGCATTGAATCGGACTATGATCTGATGAGCAGTAAATTTGGTAAATATGGAGAAATGAATACGGGCTGGACAGGCGATGATGTAAGAGGGTTCTCTAAAATATTTGGTAACCAGACCATGATTTATAATGCCGTAAAACAAACAGCAGATGGCAAGCAAAATTAAAGTCGGGATAGTTGGTGGCGCAGGTTATACCGGTGGCGAACTCATCAGGATATTATTGAATCATCCTGCTGTTGAAATAAGTTTTGTTAATAGCAAAAGCAATACTGATCATTTTTTGTATGAAGTGCATAAAGATCTGCAGGGAGATACGGACATGAAATTCAGCTCTGTATTAATCCAGAAAATTGATGTATTGTTTTTATGTGTTGGTCATGGCGCTGCAGTAAAGTTTTTAGGTGAAAATAAAATTGATGACAAAATAAAGATCATTGATCTTAGCCAGGATTTTAGATTGGGCGAAACAATTGGTAAAGGAAAATTTGTTTACGGTTTACCCGAGTTGAATAAAGCACGGATTAAAAAAGCAAAAAATATTGCAAACCCCGGTTGCTTTGCCACGGCCATTCAATTGGGTTTATTGCCTTTGGCAAAAGCAGGTTTATTAAAAGAAATTCATACCACAGGCATTACAGGCTCAACCGGCGCAGGACAGAGTTTAAGTGAAACTTCGCACTTTAGCTGGCGTGCAAATAATATACAGGCTTATAAAGCTTTGTCACATCAGCATTTAGCTGAAATTGGCCAGACTATGTTGCAGTTAAATTCGTCTGCAAATGTTGACCTTAATTTTATTCCATGGCGTGGAGATTTTACGAGAGGTATTTTCATCAGCTCTCAAATAGAATGTTCTTTGGAGTTGAATGAAATTTCAGCTTTGTATAAAAAATATTATGCAGCACATCCATTTGTTGTGGTGAGCGAAGAACCCGTATTTTTAAAGCAGGTGGTAAATACAAACAAATGTTTTATTCAGATTGAGAAAATGGGGAATAATCTTGTCATTCATTCGGTCATCGATAATTTATTAAAAGGTGCCAGCGGCCAGGCGGTACAGAATATGAATTTGATGTTTGGATTGGAAGAGACAACAGGGCTGAAATTAAAAGCAAATTATTTTTAGATGAAATTATTTGATGTATATCCTTTGAATGACATTGTAATAGAAAAAGCAATGGGTGCTTATGTTTGGGATGATAAAGGAGAAAAATATTTAGACCTGTATGGAGGCCATGCAGTTATATCAATCGGGCATACACACCCACATTATGTGAAGCGCATTGAAGACCAACTGCATAAAGTAGGCTTCTATTCCAATTCCATAAAAATCCCACTGCAGGTTGAGTTGGCAGAAAAGCTTGGTAAGATTTCCGGTAAAGAAGATTACCAGTTGTTCTTATGTAATTCCGGTGCAGAGGCAAATGAAAACGCATTAAAGCTGGCTTCTTTTTATAATGGCAGAAAAAAAATCATTGCTTTTAAAAAAGGATTTCATGGTCGTACGTCTTTGGCTGTTGCTGCAACTGATAATCCAAATATTGTTGCACCGGTTAATGAAACGGATAATGTGATCTTTCTTCCTTTTAATGATGAAGTTGCACTAGAAGAAACTTTTAAACAGAATGAAATTTCATCTGTTATCATTGAAGGTATACAAGGTGTTGGTGGTATTAATGTTGCCTCTGATTCTTTTCTGCAAAAAATCAGAAGTCTTTGTGATGAATACAATGCGGTTTTTATTGCCGACTCGGTACAATGTGGTTATGGCAGGAGCGGAAAATTTTATTCGCATGATTTTGCCGGAGTTGATGCAGACATTTATACGATGGCTAAGGGAATGGGCAACGGTTTCCCTATTGGTGCAATTTCCATAGCTCCCAAAATTCAACCTAAACATTTTATGCTGGGTACCACTTTTGGCGGTAATCATTTAGCTTGTGCAGCGGCTCTGGCTGTACTGGAAGTTATTGAAAAAGAAGACCTGATGAACAATGCGAAAGATATTGGAAATTATCTGATAGCAGCATTAAAAAAGCTGCCGAACATTAAAGAGGTAAGAGGAAAGGGGTTGATGATTGGTATAGATTTGCCTGATGAACTCAATATGGTAAAGAAGAATCTTTTGTTTAAGCACAAAATATTTACCGGCGAGGCAAAGCCAAATATTATCCGGCTTTTACCGGCATTGAATATTACAAAAACCGAAGCGGATATTTTTTTACAGGCTTTAAAAGTTGAATTGGACATGGTCTGACGACCTCGTCTGACCATGTGGTATACGATAATGCAGCCAGTAATTAAATGGGTTGAAGAAGGAGATAAAGTACAAGAGTGCGACGCCACCGAAGTTGAAAAGAATTTTAAATGTTGGATACAACAAATAAAACAAAAAAAAAAAAATTGAAAAATTTTATTTCTGTAAATGATGTTGAAAATATTAATGCACTGGTTAAACAGGCATTAAAATATAAAGCAGATCCATTTGCAGACAAGGCATTGGGCACAGGCAAAAGAATTGGTTTACTATTTTTAAACCCTTCTTTACGTACCAGGCTGAGTACACAGGTTGCAGCAACAAACCTCGGTATGGAAGCGATCGTTTTTAATGTTGATAAAGAAGGTTGGGCTTTGGAGTTTGCGGAAGGCGCCATCATGAACGGTACAACAGTGGAGCATATAAAAGATGCTGCACCAGTACTGGGTCAATATTTTGATATTTTATGTGTTCGTACTTTTCCATCTTTACAAAACAGGGAAGAAGATTATGCAGAAACGGTCATCAACCAGTTTATAAGGTATGCAGGAGTTCCAATTATCAGTTTGGAAACCGCAACATTACATCCCTTACAAAGTTTCACCGATATAATTACAATCAAAGAAACGTTTAAAGGCAAAGCGAGACCAAGGGTTGTCTTGAGCTGGGCTCCTCATGTAAAAGCACTTCCGCAATGTGTTGCAAACTCCTTTGCACAATGGGTTGGTGCATGGGGTGAAGCAGATTTCATTATTACACATCCTGTAGGTTATGAACTGGATGAAAAATTTACAAAGAATACAACCATTATTCTCAACCAGGATAAAGCATTAAAAAATGCTGATTATGTTTATGTAAAAAACTGGAGCAGTTATAACGACTATGGAAAAATAGTTTGTAATGATGAAGAATGGATGCTGACGAATACTAAACTGGCGTTAACCAATGAAGCAAAAGTGATGCATTGCCTTCCTGTTCGCCGCAATGTAGAATTGAGTGATGAAATATTAGACAGCAGTAACAGTTTAGTTACGCAACAAGCCGGCAACCGGGTTTGGGCTGCTCAGGCAGTGTTGAGTGAAATCTTAAAGTCATTATGATGGAGAAATTATTCGTTATAAAGATTGGCGGAAACGTAGTTGATGATGGGGTAGCTTTGGAATCATTTCTTAAAAAATTTGCTGCTATTGATGCTTGTAAAATTTTAGTACACGGAGGAGGAAAAATAGCTACAGCAATTGGAAAACAACTGAACATAGAACCAAATTATATTAACGGAAGAAGGATCACCGATGCAGCAACTATAGATTTAGTAACTATGGTTTATGGCGGCCTTATCAATAAAAAGCTGGTGGCTATATTGCAGTCGTTGAATTGTAATGCTATTGGTTTAACGGGTGCCGATGCCAATATTATTCCAGCAAATAAGCGGCCTGTTGCTGAAATTGATTATGGCTTTGTTGGCGATATAAACAGCTCGCAATTGGCAGTTAACAGTATGCAACTATTTTTGGCTAAT
>JBKJLT010000389.1:0-2520 GCA_046596765.1 Ferruginibacter sp.
AAAGGCTGTACCCAATAAGTTACAGGGAGAGCACTTTGTTTCTTGCAATTAAACAGGCACCGATTACCCCGGCTTTTTCTCCGAGTTTGGAAATTTTTAATTGGGTATCGTTATTAACAAGGCTAAGCGAATATTTGTTTACAGCACTTCTGATAGGCAAACGTAGGTAGTCGCCGGTTTCTGAAAGAGTACCTCCTAAAATCAATAATTCAGGATTAAAGATATTAATCAGCATTGCAATTCCCTTTCCAATTTTTTCACCAATTTCAGCCAACATTTCAATGCAAAGTGTATCTTCATTTTGGGCTGCAAGTATTATGTCTGGTAATGTAATTTCACTAACATCCTTTTTCTTCTTCATTGCCGATGATGTAGATCCTTGATTGATCATTTCCTTAAATCTCCTTAATAATGATAATCCGGAGGCTTCAGTTTCAAGGCATCCTTTTTTTCCACAGTGGCATAATATTTCGTTATCAAAAAAAGGTATATGGCCAAATTCGCCGCCAAAGCCAGATTTCCCATAATATAATTTGCCATCAATTAAAATTCCCAGGCCTATTCCATAATCTATGTTTACGAATAAAACATTTTGAGCATTCTTAACATCCCCATTGCAAAATTCACCATAGGCCATAGCACGTGAATCGTTTTCAAGAAAAGTTTGAATACCTATTTCCTTTTGTATAATTGCCGACAACGGCTCTTCATGAAAATGGAAATAACTGTAACTATAGCCAGTAGTATTATTAATGCGGCCCGAAAGATTAATGCCAATACCCAATATCTTATCTTTTATTGATGCAGGGCTAAGTTCATTAACAAATGCCTTTATAATATCCAGCAAAAGCTGCAGCGACTCCTGGGTGTTTTCCAGTTTATAAGGAACTTTTTCATTTGCAGTAACCAGGTGTTTTTTAAAATCAAGCAAGCCCAGGTTAACATAATACTTTTTAACGTCTACACCCACAAAGAAACAGGCGTCTGCCAATAACCCATAAACACTGGCCTTCCTTCCCCCCGTGGAATTAAATTTACCATTGTCCTTAATCAGGCCATCTTCTATCAATTCATTTATAAGGCTGGTAATTTTGGGAACGCTGGTATTCAATTCTTTGCTTAGTTCTGTTATTGTAGCTTGCCCAATTTGATCAAGTTGGTTAATAATCAAACGTTTGAGCGATTTGTTCTTATACACTACTCCAGAAGTATTATCGTCGCTGAACATCGAAAATGGGTGTCTTCCGCTAATCATTTAATGAAATTCGATTAATTATTTAAACGTGTAAGCTACAATTATTTTAATAACTGCCTATAATGGCGATACTAAATAAATATTTTTATTAAGTTTGTATATTTGATAACAAAAGTTACTATTTTTATACTTTGTTTGATAATTCTTTAATAATAAATACCAAAACGAATGCTCTCCAATCAATTTGTTCCTGCAATTGATACCCACATTTTGGAGTACAGTGAGTTATATAAAAGCGAACTAATCGACAATATTTTACCGTTTTGGTTGAAATATAGTAAGGATGAGGTGAACGGAGGCTATTTTACCTGCCTCGACAGAAATGGTAAAGTTTACGATACTGATAAATTTATGTGGCTGCAAGGCCGTGAAGTTTGGTGCTTTAGTTACATGTATAATAACGTAACAAAAAACGATGACTGGTTGAAAATGGCATTGCATGGTGCCGCCTTTATGCAAAAAAATGGCAGGGATGAAAACGGCAACTGGTATTTTTCTTTAAGCGCCGATGGCAGACCTTTAGTACAAGCCTATAATATTTTTAGTGATTGCTTTGCTACAATGGCTTTTGCGGCATTGGATAAAGCCAGCCCAAATGACACCTATAAGAAAATTGCTGTAGATACTTTTGAAAATATTCTTAAGCGCCAGCACAACTGGAAAGGCACTTACAGCAAAGCTTACCCCGGAACAAGGAATTTGAAAAATTTCGCCCTGCCAATGATCTTGTGTAACCTTTCATTAGAACTGGAGCATATTATAGGTACAGAAAGGGTAAATAGTTTTATTCCCACAGTTATTCATGAAGTAATGGAGGTTTTTTATCAGCCAGAACTGGGATTAATTTTAGAAAATGTTAATGAAGACGGTAGTTTCTGTGACAGTTTTGAAGGCCGGTTATTAAATCCCGG
This sequence comes from Ferruginibacter sp., assembly GCA_046596765.1. Lineage (GTDB taxonomy): Bacteria > Bacteroidota > Bacteroidia > Chitinophagales > Chitinophagaceae > Ferruginibacter. The sequence goes on from JBKJLT010000389.1 coordinate 2,167, forward strand.
ACATGCTATAGAAGCTATGTGGTTTATTATGGATTTGGGCAAACGCCTTAATGATGATGCATTAATTGAAAAAGCCTGTTCTATAATGTTTGATACCCTTGAATATGGATGGGATAAGGAATTTGGCGGTATTTTTTATTTTTTAGATGTAAAAGGAGCGCCTCCACAACAACTTGAATGGGATCAGAAATTATGGTGGGTGCATGTGGAGGCCCTGGTGGCTTTAGCGAAAGGTTATGCCTACACTAAAAATGAAAAATGTTTAGCGTGGTTTAGTAAAATTCATAATTATACCTGGAAACATTTTAAGGATAATGAATACGGCGAATGGTTTGGCTATTTAAACAGGCGGGG
>JBKJLT010000236.1:0-5493 GCA_046596765.1 Ferruginibacter sp.
GTGGGCTTATATCAAAACCCTCAACATAACTTCCCTTGGGATAGGGCTTTCTTTTGGTAATATCTTTCGAGTATTTTTCATCCTGGTATTCCATAAACTCCGCCACCACATCTTTAAATTTCTTTTTACAAACCTGTAGGCAGGCTTTGTTTAAGTTTTTATAAACCGTGGCCAGGTAAAGCAGGTAGGTTACGTTTTCTTTTTTGTATTTTTCTTCAATATAATACCAAAAACCATGGCCTGCAATTTCGGGCCTTTTAAAAGCAAACTTGGAAAATTTATTATAATTACCGCTTAGTATTTCACTTTTCATTTCATCGTCCAGCTCGGTGCTCCAGTTTTGTGCCAGGTAACTCATGTAGCCATCGGTGAGCCATTTTGGTAAGTCAAGCAGTGCCTGGTTTCCGGCAACTTCGCCAATATCATCACCAAACAAACGGTTCTCGGTTAAAATTTGTGCAATGCCATGGCGTACCTGCAAACGTAATTTCTGGTGATCGGCTTCAAAATAAACTACCATTTTATTGTTTACTAATTTGGTGCCGCCACTGGTATTTTGCCAATCAATACCCAGGCCTATATTGCTTTGCTGCATCTCTGCAAAATCGTTGTATAAAACAATATTGGCCCGGCGCTGCAGGCTATACTCTGCTGCAGATTCCATTTGCGGCAATTCTTTTTCGGCACTTTGGGCAATAAATTTGGCAAGTTCCTCCCCGTTTTGGTGATAATAAATATTGAAGTTTTTGGTTTGATAATAACTCCATTTGAATTTTTTAAACTGAACTCTGTTTTTACCAAACTCCACAGCATTTACTTGGGCTACGGCAAAATACGAACCGGTTAAAAGGAAAAAGGAAATTAGAGATATTCTGCTGAACTTTGCCATATTGTAAAATTGATATTGAGTATTAAAATTACTTGATTCAGGTTAATCATTAAAAAACAATTTAAAACCTATAATGTTAAAAGTAAAATCCTTTGTTTTCAGTCCTATACAGGAAAATACGTATTTACTCTATAATGAGTTTAATGAATGTTTGATTATTGACCCCGGCTGTTATTTTCCTGAAGAACAGGATGAACTAAAAGCCTTTATTACACAGAGCAATTTAAAGCCCTGGATGCTGCTTAATACCCATTGCCACCTGGATCATGTTTTTGGTAACAAATTTGTTGCTGAAACCTATGGACTAACGCTTCAACTGCACGAAAAGGAGCAACTGTTGCTTGATTATGCACCCACATCAGGATTGATGTACAACATGCCTTTTGATAATTATGCTGGGGAATATATTTATTTAAAAGAAAGCGATATGGTTAAACTTGGGGAAGATGAGCTGAAAGTGATAGAAGCACCGGGGCATTCGCCGGGGCATATTTGTTTTTATTGCGCCAAACAAAATTTCATTATCAGTGGCGATGTATTGTTTAACCGGAGCATTGGCCGCACAGATTTGCCGGGCGGTAATCATGAAACCCTGCTGAAAAATATACGGGAGAAATTATTTGTGCTGCCCGATGAAACGGTTGTGTATAGCGGGCATGGGCCTGTTACAACAATAGGAGAGGAGAAAAAACACAACCCGTTTTTGCAGTAAGCTATAAGCTAAAATCTGCGGGCATTAAAAAAGCGTAATTATCTCAACAATAACTTTAATTTATTTTTGAAGTATTGATTTTATAACATCTAAAACTAACAATTATGGAAAAGTTTGCATTATTAGCAAGAGTAGAAGCCAAACCAGGTAAAGAAGCTACGGTAGCTGAATTTTTAAAAAGTGCCTTGCCTTTGGCAGAAGCCGAACCAGATACTGTAAGATGGTATGCCCTTAAAATAAACGAAAATACTTTTGGAATTTTCGACACGTTTGAAACAGAAGATGGCAGAAGTGCGCATTTACAAGGGCAGATTGCTGCCGCGTTAATGGCCAATGCAGCCGAGCTTTTGGCAAAAGACCCGGTAATTGAATTTGTAGATTTACTGGCGGTTAAATAAAAACCAAGCATCAGCACCAAAATTCATCAATGTACTATTGAACTTAAAAAAGATATATTGCCCATTGCTTTTGTAATGGGCAATATTTAAACAGGTTTTTTATCCATGCACAATTCAATCAACACTCCATTTGTTCCCTTGGGATGTAAAAAGCAAACCAGTTTATTATCAGCACCCGGCTTGGGCTCCTCATTCAGTAAAATAAAACCTTCGGCTTTTAATCGTTCCATTTCAGCATAAATATCAGCCACATCAAAGGCAATATGATGCAGGCCTTCGCCCTTGCGCTCAATAAATTTTGCAATAACGCCGTCGGGATCTGTACTTTCCAATAATTCAATCTTGGTTTCGCCCATTTTAAAAAATGCCGTGTTTACTTTTTCGGTTTCAACCAGTTCAGTCTTATAGCACTGACTATTCAGCAGTTTTTCAAACAGTGGAACAGAAATTGACAAATCCTTTACTGCAATACCGATATGTTCTGTCTTTAGCATAAAAGTTGATTTTTCTACCTTGGTTTACGAAATAAGTAAAATGAATGAGTCGCCATAAATGGAATAGCTAAAATAGAACCTTTTGCAGTAAATTTGCGTTATAAAGAAGATTTAAAAATGGACACATTAATTATTCAACCAAAAAATAAAACGCAATTGGAGACTGTTACGGCTTTTTTAAAAGCGTTGAAAATTGATTTTAAAAATGAGGTTTCGCCACAATCAAAAACGCTTCATAATGCAGAATATGCTGCAAAATTAAAAAGAGGTATAGCAGATTTTGAAGCTGGCAGAGTGCATAAAATCAGTCTTGATGAAATATGGAAATAGTATTTTCTGCAGAGGCTAAAGGCGATATTGACTTTTTTAAAAAGGCTAGCGAAATAAATGTATTAAAAAAAATCAGGCAGTTGTTAATTTCAATTAATGCTAATCCTTTTGAAGGGTTGGGAAAACCGGAATTACTAAAACACGATTTTCAGGGCTGCTGGTCAAGACGAATTAATAAAGAGCATAGATTGGTTTATAAAATTGAGAATCGAACAATAATAATAATTTCAGCAAAAGATCATTACAAATAATTAAATATGCTTAAACTCCCCATATATCTCGATAATAACGCTACCACACCCATGGATCCCAGAGTATTGGAAGCCATGACCCCATATTTTTTACAGCATTTTGGTAATGCTGCAAGCCGTAATCATCCTTTTGGCTGGGAGGCTGAGGAAGCCGTTGACTATGCCCGTGAGCAGGTTGCCAAACTGATAGGTGCCGATCCTAAAGAAATAATTTTTACATCAGGCGCTACCGAAGGCGATAACCTGGGTATTAAAGGTGTGTATGAAATGTATGCCAGCAAAGGTAATCACATAATTACGGCTACAACCGAGCATAAAGCAGTTTTGGATACCTGCAAGCACATTGAAAAAAGCGGCGGAGAAGTAACTTACCTGCAGGTGCAGCCCGATGGTTTGATAGATTTGAAAGAACTGGAAGCAGCTATTAAACCTACAACTATTTTGATTGCCATCATGTATGCCAATAACGAAATTGGTGTGGTGATGCCGATAAAAGAAATTAGTACTATTGCCCGTAAACACGGCGTTTTATTATTTACAGATGGTACACAAGCTGTAGGTAAAATACCGGTGGATGTAAATAAAGATGGTATTGACCTGATGGCTTTTACAGCGCATAAAATGTACGGCCCTAAAGGTGTTGGTGCATTATATGTTCGCCGTAAAAACCCAAGGGTAAAAGTTACTGCACAAATGGATGGCGGCGGCCACGAACGTGGTATGCGGAGCGGAACGTTAAATGTACCGGGCATTGTTGGTTTTGGTAAAGCATGTAAAATAAGTATGCTGGATATGGAAGAAGATACCAAACGCATCAGCAAGATGAGAGATCACCTGGAAACTGAATTATTAAAATTAGAAGAAGCCTATGTAAATGGAAGCCGTGAACATCGCCTGCCACATGTTGCCAATATTTCTTTTAAACATGTAGAAGGCGAGGGTTTACTGATGGGCTTCAATAAAAATATTGCTTTAAGCAGCGGATCAGCCTGCACATCGGCCTCATTGGAACCAAGCTATGTTTTAAAAGCATTGGGCTTAGGCGATGACCTGGCACACTCTTCGCTTCGTTTTGGATTAGGAAGATTTACAACCGAAGAACAAATCGATTACACCATCAAAGCAATAAGTGAAACCGTTTTGAAGTTGAGGGAAATGAGCCCGCTTTGGGAAATGTATAAAGAAGGAATTGATTTGAGTACGATAGAGTGGGCAGCCCACTAAGTACAATGTGTGATGTACGATGTACGACCGTATTTTACACTCAAAATTAAATAATGTCTCGTACATCAAACATCTAAAATCGTACATATTATGTCATATTCAGAAAAAGTAATCGGCCATTACCAGAATCCTAAAAATGTAGGAACCCTGGATAAAAGTGCAAAAAATGTAGGTACTGGTTTAGTTGGTGCACCCGAGTGCGGCGACGTAATGCGTCTTCAAATTGAAGTTGATGATGCAACCGGAATGATAACCGATGCCAAATTTAAAACCTTTGGTTGTGGCTCTGCCATTGCTTCTTCTTCATTGGCTACCGAGTGGCTGAAAGGAAAATCTGTTGATGAAGCATTAACGATAGATAACATGGACATCGTGGAAGAATTAAATCTTCCGCCGGTAAAAATACATTGCAGTGTTTTGGCCGAAGATGCAATTAAAGCAGCCATCAACGACTACCGTGTAAAAAATGGTAAAGAAGCAATTAAGTTTGAGGAGAGCGTAGTACATTAGAAGCCCCCTCCGCCCCCTGAAGGGGGAACTTGAAAGAGAATGATAACTTAAGAAGTCTTTATTTACATGAACAGTGCTACCTCAAATATTATAGATAACTCTGCGACCGCAGAGACCAAAGCTCCCACTTTAGGGGGCGGGGGGGGTGAGAATTCTATTTATATAAGCGATAAAGCAAAAGCAAAAGTCATCAACCTGATGAAAGATGCCGCAGTGGGTAACGATCCTGCTTACTTTTTAAGGGTTGGTGTTGTTGGTGGCGGTTGCAGCGGGCTTAGTTATAAAATGGATTTTGATAACGAAGTAAAACCAATGGACCAGGTTTTTGAAGACAAAGGAATTAAAATTGTTTGCGACCTTAAAAGTTTTTTATACCTCGTTAATACCGAACTCGAATTCAGCGATGGGTTAAATGGCAAAGGATTTTATTTCAACAATCCCAATGCCAGCCGAAGTTGTGGTTGTGGCGAAAGTTTTGCAGTTTAAAAAAATAGTCAATATAAAAAAATGCCTCCTTAAACCGGGAGGCATTTTTAATTTAATAAATTATTGATCGGGCTGTATCGGTTCTGTTGGTGGTAAAGGAGGCAATGGAGGTAATGGTGGCAATGGAGGTAAAGGTGGCGCTGGTGGCAGAGGTGATGGAGGAGGAGGAGGTGGTGGAGGTGGTGGTGGGGCAAAGTCA
>JBKJLT010000307.1:0-2876 GCA_046596765.1 Ferruginibacter sp.
CCGCTTAACCGCTGCCGAAAATGTAGCGCTGCCACTGGTTTACGCAGGTATTGGTAAAAAAGAAAGGATAGAGAGGGCAATGGAAGTTTTAACAAAGGTCAAGCTCGATGACCGCAGTCATCATAAACCCAATGAGCTTAGTGGCGGCCAGGCACAACGTGTGGCTATTGCCAGGGCATTGATAAATAATCCATCCATTATTCTTGCAGATGAACCTACGGGTAATCTGGATACCAAAACATCTTACGAGATTATGGAAATAATGGGTAAAATACATGCAGATGGCAACACGGTTATTTTGGTTACGCATGAAGAAGATATATCTATGTATGCCCATCGTGTTATCCGGCTAAGAGATGGAGTTGTTGAAACAGATAAAATAAATACAAACCCGCTAACTGCAACTGTTCCTGCTTAGCCCTAATTATTCTTCAACCTTTCCCTAAAATTTTTGTTGTTTTACATTACAAAACAGGCAATCAGCATGGCATTTAAAATTTATACAAAAACCGGCGACCTTGGAAAAACAAGTTTAATTGGCGGCACAAAAGTTCCCAAAAGCAATATCCGTATTGAAGCTTATGGCACTGTGGATGAATTGAATTCGTTTATTGGCTTAACTGCTGACCACCTTACTCAGCAAAATTTAAAAGATATTTTAAAAGAAATACAGGACCGTTTATTTACCATCGGCTCTTCACTTGCCTGTGATCCGGAAAAAGAATCAAAACTTAAAATACCCGATTTAAAAGAAGCCGATGTTGAACTGCTGGAAAAAGAAATAGACAAAATGAATAAGGAACTGGAGGAAATGAAATCATTCATTCTTCCTGGTGGGCATGTCGCTATTTCTACGGCTCATGTTACCCGTTGTGTTTGCAGGCGTGCAGAACGTATTTGTGTAAACATGCAGGAAAATGATTTGTTTGTAGAACCGCTAGTTATAAAATATCTAAACCGGTTAAGCGATTACCTTTTTGTTTTAGCAAGATATATCGGGCATTTAGTTGGTGTGCAGGATATTCCGTGGAAACCGAGGGTTAATTAGCAAATGGGCAAATGGGCAAACTTAATTTCACAGTTTTTTTGTTTAATAAAAACTGTTTAAATTTTAGGGAATTTGCACATTTGCAAATTAGCACATTAGCACATTACCCCGTCTTTCATCATCAAAATTCTGTCACTCATTTGAGCCAGTTCTTCATTGTGCGTAACAATTAAAAATGTTTGATTAAACTGATTTCGCAGGTTAATAAACAACTGATGCAATTCTTTGGCATTGGCACTATCCAGGTTGCCCGTAGGTTCATCCGCCATCACAATGGAGGGATTGTTTATCAGTGCCCTGGCAACTGCCACTCTTTGCTGCTCGCCGCCCGAAAGTTGCTGGGGTTTGTTCTCAAGCCGGTCTCGGAGCCCTAAAGTTTTCAACAATTCAGTAGCTCTTATAACCACATCTGTCTTTTTTGTGCCTGCAATCCAGCCGGGAATACAGACATTTTCCAAAGCCGTAAATTCGGGTAAGAGATGATGAAACTGAAAAACAAAGCCGATATGCCTGTTTCTGAAAGCAGCTAATTTTTTTCCGTTGAGCAATTCAATTTGTTGCCCGTTTAAATTAATAGTGCCCCTGTCTGTAGTATCTAAAGTGCCCAAAATGTGCAGCAGCGTACTTTTGCCGGCACCAGAAGATCCCACGATGCTTACAATCTCGCCTTTGTTTATAGATATATCAACCCCCTTTAAAACCACCAGTTGGTCATATTTTTTATAGATACCTGTAGCCTTTAACATGCTTCGAAAATAGTTAATAATTGTAAGTTTCAGGTTTAAAATCAACAAATCGCACCCTTTTATCCATGTTAAATAATAATAACCGGTAACGGGCGTTTAAAAAACACTTTTGGTTATTCCAAATGAACTTATACATTTGCAAAAAATTAAACCCTACAATAATGTTTTGGACACTCGAACTTGCCTCTCATTTGGAAGATGCGCCCTGGCCGGCCACAAAGGATGAATTAATTGACTATTCCATCCGCAGTGGTGCGCCTATTGAAGTTGTTGAGAATTTACAGGAGCTGGAAGACGAAGGCGAAATATATGAAGGACTGGATGATATCTGGCCCGATTATCCCAGCCAGGAAGATTTCTTTTTTAATGAGGATGAATACTAATCGCTGATTTAACAGATTATACCAGATTTCGCTGATATACGAAGGCTGCCTATTAAAGCAGCCTTTCTCTATTATAAAATCAGTGAAATTAAAACAATCATTATAATCTGCGATTACATCTTTTTAATCACCGCTTCAGTAACTCCTGTAAAAGAAAATCCTCCATCATGAAACAGGTTTTGCATGGTAACCATCTTTGTCATATCGCTGAACATCACTGCAATATAATTGGCGCAATCATCGGCACTGGCATTACCCAACGGACTCATTTTTTCGGCATAATCTAAAAATCCATCAAAGCCTTTTACGCCACTGCCTGCTGTTGTTTTTACAGGCGATTGTGATATGGTATTTACTCTTACATGTTTTTTTACACCATAGTGATACCCAAAACTACGGCTCACACTTTCCAGCAATGCTTTGGCATCGGCCATTTCGTTATAATCAGGAAATACACGCTGCGCTGCGATATAAGTTAACGCAACCACACTACCCCATTCATTTATTGCATCCATCTTCATAGCAGTAGCTAAAACACGGTGTAAACTAATGGCAGATATATCAAGAGATTTTGAATTAAAACCATAATCAATTTCGGTATAATGTTTTCCTTTACGTACATTAATACTCATGCCAATTGAATGCAGTATAAAATCAACACCGCCACCAAAATGCTCCATCGTTTTGGTGATAAGGTTT
>JBKJLT010000527.1:0-4004 GCA_046596765.1 Ferruginibacter sp.
TCCGCTCCACCTGCGAATCTGGCCTGCATCTAATTCTCCATCCTGGTGTTTGTATTCATCGTATTGATTAATTAATTCTATTGTGGCGTATGTTAAACCCATTGTTTTGTTTTAAGATAAATGTAAACAATTTGCAAATAAATATAAAGCAGTGTTTGTTTAAAAACAGCCGTGATTTTTTTGTGTAACATTTATAAAGATGTTCGTGTACCAAAACTGCAGGGTACTTTTGCCATGATTAATATGTGCAGTGATGCAAAAAATGCTCATGTTCTTCATGTACGTTCACCTGCTTTTTGAAGGGAGAAAAGTATTCATTTTAAGCACCGGGCGAAGTTGTAGTGCATTGGTGGGTAAAATTTTACAAAGCAAAAATGTAAATATAATGTTGAAAAAATATTTACTGTAACCAATTTTACTGCAATACTTTAGCAATAAATAAAAATATGGCAGCATTAAAAAAGGCTAAAACAAAACCCGCTGGTAAAAAATCTGTTAAACGAAAATTTAAGGCAAAACCCGTTTTATCAAACACTAAAAAACCGGCAGCATTATCTGTAGAAGAATGGCAAACCCTGCTGCGGAAACAGATTGCCGAAAAATCTGTTTTTATTATCAGCAATAATGGAACCGGGCTTGTTTACAGCGACTATACCGTACACAACCCAACTACAAAAAACAGCTACAAAGTAGCCTTACGAAGTGCCGATAAGAGCCTCAACTACTGCTCCTGCTACGATTTTAAAACAAACCAGTTAGGCACCTGCAAGCATATTGAAGCGGTGTTGCTTAAAATTAATAAAAAGCCTGCTTTACGCAGGGCATTGCTGCAGCCTTACAGCACAGCTTACAGCTCCATCTATATTGAATACCGGGGCCTTAAAAAGGTAATGCTGCGTGTTGGTACCGAAAATGCAAAAGCATACAGCCTGTTAAAAAAACAATACTGTAATGCTGATGGCAGCCTGCAGGAAAGGGCTTTTGATTCAATTGATGTTCTGCTTCAACAGGCATTCAAAATAAATTCTTCGTTTCGCTGTTACGAAGATGCACTGCAACATATCATTAACCGCCGTGAAAACAAACAGCGGCAACAAATGCTGGCACCGTTTATACAAAACAATAAACTGCCTGCCATTAAAAGCTTAAAATTAAAACCGTTTGCCTACCAGGTACAGGGCATACTTTTTTGTGCCGCTGCCGGCAGATGTATTTTAGCCGACGATATGGGTCTGGGCAAAACCATACAGGCCATTGGCACCGTACAGCTTTTACACGAACAGCAGCAGGTGCAAAAAGTACTCATCATTTGCCCCACATCTTTAAAATACCAATGGCAGAGTGAAATAGAAAAATTTACAACAGCCAAGGCACTGGTTGTAGAAGGCAATTATTTAAACAGGCAAAATTTGTATAACCAGGAGGGCAGCTTATATAAGATTGCCAGCTATAATATGGCAGTAAACGATCTGGAACAGATAAATGCCTGGCAACCCGACCTGATTATTTTAGACGAAGCCCAACGCATAAAAAACTGGCAAACCAAGGTATCGCAATCGGTAAAAAAACTGCGCTGCCAATACGCATTGGTACTTACCGGCACGCCGCTCGAAAATAAAATGCAGGAACTATATTCACTGGTGCAGTTTATTGACCCGCTGCAACTGGGCTCTTTATACAACTTTATTTCGGCCCACGAGCAAACAGATGAAACCGGCAAAGTGGTGGGTTATAAAAACCTGCATGAAGTAAAGGAAAGGCTGCAGCACATTTTATTGCGCCGCACCAAAAAGCAGGTGCTTAGCCAATTGCCTGCACGTACAGATAAAAACCTGTTTGTTGATATTACCAATGAACAAAAAATGATTCACAACGATTATGCGGAAATAGTGATGAAACTGGTAGCCAGGTGGAAGAAGACAGGCTTTTTAAAAGAAGAAGACAGGCAGCGGCTGATGATCTCGCTCAACATGATGCGGATGGTATGCAACAGCACCTATATTTTAGACCAGGAAACAAACCACCAGACTAAATTAGATGAGCTATTCAATATAGTTACAGAAATTATTGCCGCTGGCGATGAAAAAATTGTGATATTCAGCCAGTGGGAAAGGTTTACCCGGCTGATAGCACTTGAGTTAGACCGGCTTAAAATTGGTTATGCAAATTTAAATGGCAGCATACCCAGCACCAAACGCAAACCGTTGTTCGACCGGTTTAATAATGATGCCGATTGCCGTATTTTTCTTTCTACCGATGCCGGTGGCGTAGGGTTAAATTTACAGGCTGCCTCTTACCTGCTTAATATGGATTTGCCCTGGAACCCCGCCGTGCTTGAGCAGCGTATTGGCCGTATTTACAGGCAGGGGCAAAAGAGAAATGTAAACATCATCAACTTTGTGGCGCAAAATACCATTGAGCACAGCATGCTTGGAAAGCTGAAATTTAAAGCCGCCCTGGCGGCAGGTATTTTAGATAATGGCGAATCAAATATTTTTATTGGCGACAGTAAGTTCAATGTATTTATGCAGGGTGTGGAAGGATTGTTTACAGATGAAAAAATAACTACAGCGCATATTAACACGGAGCAGGAAGAAACAACTGAAATAGAAAAACCAGCAGCAGCAGAAACAGAAAAAAATTATTATGAAGATGATGATATAAAAGAAGCTGTAAAAGAAAAACAACCCGTGCAGGTAGAAATGTTTGATACAAAAGCAACAGATGCAGGGCAGCAATTTATTAAAACCGCCGCTTCTTTCTTTACGCAGTTAAGCCATGTATTAAGCAACCCGGCAGCTACTGAAAGCTTAATACAGTCAATCACCAAAAAAGATGAAGCCGGGCAAACCTATTTACAGATACCGGTAGAAAACGAAGCGGTTGTAAAAAATGCTTTTGCATTAATTGCAGGGTTGTTTAAGGGAATGGGCGGGAAATAAGAATGCAATATCAGCTACCTGGGTATCTACATCAATAATTTCTACAGTTTCAAAGAAAGCATCTAATAACTGTTTTTCTTCTGCTTTAATAGTGGCATAGCCATACCTCCATGTACGTAACGATAGATACAAATACATCGTCCTAATTCATCAATAACGTATCAAAATGAAGTTGCTGCTTAGAAGCAAAAATGATGACGTTTGTATGCAATAAATATTATTCCCAATCATTCCTTATACTTTTTTGCCATTGCGTGGGGTTATCTATAGATGCAACCATATTTTTACCTGCCATATTTTTTCAGCTACCAGTAATTTTTCTTTTTTAGAAACGGATATATCAGCTTCTTCGGCAAGTATTATTATGCGTACCCTGCTATTGTAATAGGGTCTCATATTTTCGGGTATATGTATTACGCCTTCATTTATTTTAGTTGTAAATTCTAATGCTTTCATTTTATTTTTATTATCAAATAAAGGTAAAAAAAAACTTTACCACAGGCATTTTTTTAAAATATAATAGCAAACTCCTTCTCTTGCCCCACTAGCAGACATGCAGCATAGCGAGGCAGCGTAGCGCACAAAAGCCACGCTGCATATCTGCGCCAGTAATAGATTTCAAACCTTCAAAAGTCTTTGTTGATTATTTTAGCGAAAATAAGGCTCCATCGGGATGTTTGGGATTGTATTCCAGTGTGTTTTCGGAAGGGATTACTACTAAATCCATTTCTTCTAATGGGATACAGCCCATGAGTGGTTCTGTATTTTGCGGCAATACGAATGCGCCGGTATAACAAATTCTATCGCCAAATCTGATCTTTATGCCGCCTGCCATTTCTATTTGAGATATTGAACCATCGGCAAGAGTTATATTAGTCATGGTACCTTTACGCAGGCCCAGTTTATTTTTTATCTCTTCGTTAATGGCCAATCTTATAGCACCTGTATCTATCATCATTTCTCCGCTCCACCTGCGAATCTGGCCTGCATCTAATTCTCCATCCTGGTGTTTGTATTCATCGTATTGATTAATTAATTCTATTGTGGCGTATGTTAAACCCA
>JBKJLT010000150.1:0-2976 GCA_046596765.1 Ferruginibacter sp.
ATCCATGTGTACAGTACCATCTTCAACAGCCATTTTAACAGCACAGCCCGGCTCATTTAAGTGCATACAGTTATTAAACTGGCAGTCGTTTATTAAAGCCCTCATCTCGGGGAAATAATGGCTCAGCTCTTTTTTAGGAATATCAACCAATCCTAATTCACGTATTCCCGGTGTATCAATAATTTTTCCTCCCCAAGGCAAATCAAACATTTCGGCAAAAGTGGTGGTATGTAAGCCCTTGCCGCTCCAGCCGCTCACATCCTGCGTTTTTAATTTCATGGCCGGAAAGATGGCATTTATAAAAGTTGATTTACCAACTCCCGAATGGCCGCTCAGCAAAGTAACTTTATCTTTCAGCAGGTCTTTCACCGCATCTACCCCAATTCCTTTTTCAATACTCATGGATAAAACTTTGTAACCAATTGCTTCATAAATATCTTTTACCGCCGCAAATTTATCTTCTTCTTTTTTCCGGTACAGGTCGCTTTTATTAAAAACGATGATGGAAGGGATATGATAAGCTTCGGATGTAATTAAAAAACGATCAATAAAGCCCTGCGATGTTTTGGGGTCTTTAAGTGTAGCAAACAAAAGCGACTGATCTAAATTAGAGGCTATAATATGGTGCTGGTGTTTATTGGCCGGCGATGTACGGGTAATATAATTTTTACGCTTGCCAATTTCAGTAATGGTAACCGAGCCTTCCAGTTTATTCTCCATTTCAATATTAACCTGGTCGCCAACTGCAATGGGATTGGTACTGGTAAGCCCATCCATTTTAAATTTACCCAGCAGCCGTGCATTAAAGCCATTGCCTTCATCATCTTTTACCTGATACCAATTGCCGGTGCTTTTATATACGGTTGCGTTCATTGGGGGCAAATTTCATGAAATAAAGTGAATAGTACAGAAATTTGATGTTCCAGCCTGATTAAGTAAACACTTTCTGGATATAGTAAAATAGAATATTTGGTTATTGTATTCACCAAATATTATTGTTTTTGGTGAATAAGAACCCAGAAAAGAATAACTAGTAAAGATTATAACCGGATTTTAAATAAAATGGAATGAAAAAGCAAAATTTAAAATACCTAAACTATTTAACGAAACATACAATGCTGAAACGGAAGTTGTGAACCGGGAGAATTTCAGGGGTTTTTAGCTTAATTGTCTGGCCACTCATAATATTTCATAAACTTAAAATCTTCTTTTACAGCTAAAGACTTCTACTTTGAAGTGTGTATTAGTAGTGGCCGGACAACTGTGGAAAATTGCCTAAAGTAAACCAGCCGTCTCAATTCCAGATATGTAATTTTTTACAAAAATGGAATTCAAATCCATACAGTTCTGGCAAAAGAAAAAACCCGGCTGCAACTGTGTTTTGTTGTATGGCAGAAACGAAAATAAAATGCCAACTTACACTATTAATATTGCAGGATGGGTACAAGTACCAAATCTGTAAACTGACCTCAAACAAAACAATTTTTTTGTACATTTGAGACAATAACAGACAGGAAATAAATACGCAGACTAAAAATAAAACCAATGCTCAAAGCATTTGGTAATTAAATTATGAAGCCGAAAGAAAAAATAATACCTGCGTTTCTTACCGGTGGTGGCAAAATGGGAGACCTTATCCGTTCATTTGATTGGTCAAAAACTGCTGTTGGCAGTACTGATAGATGGCCGCAAAGTTTGCGAACCACATTAAGTATCCTTCTGAACTCAAAACTTCCTATGTTCCTGTTTTGGGGAGAAGACCTTATCCAATTTTATAACGACAGTTACCGTCCTAGTCTTGGTAACGATAGCAAACATCCCACGGCATTGGGACAAAAAGGCGAAGATTGCTGGCCGGAAATATGGCCCACCATTAAACCGTTGATACACCAGGTGCTTGATGGCGGCGAAGCTACCTGGAGCGAAAATCAGTTGATACCTATTTTCTGGACTGGAACGCAAAAGGGACTTTCGGAAATAACCCTGTAAAAATAGAAGATGAAGAGCCTCAAAAAAATTGAAGCAAGCGAAGTGAGACTTCGGAATTTTATTATGCAAGCGCCTGCGATGCTTGCCTTGCTTAAAGAACCCGAACACCGGTTTGAATTAATTAACCCACTGTTCAAGCAGTTTCTGGGAAACCGCGAAGTGATAGGTAAAACGTTGCTTGAAGCGATTCCTGAAATCAAAAAGCAGGGCTTTATTGAACTGCTCGATAAGGTTTACAAATCGGGGGAAACTTTTACCGGCAACGAAATGCCCGTCATGGTGGATAGAGGCAACGGACTTCAACAATTCTATCTGAATTTGACCTACCAGGCATTTAAGAATGACGAAGGTAAAATAGAAGGCATTTTAGTTTTTGCTTATGATGTAACTGAACAAGTGGTGGCTACTCAACAAATTGAAGCCAGCGAAAAACGCCTGAGCGATGAGCGCATGGTGCTTTATAATTCATTTATGAATGCTCCCGCCGGCATTTCAATTTTAAAAAGCGATACCCATATTTATGAATTTGCCAACGCTGAATACGAAAAATTAGTTGATAGAAAAATAACTCCCGGCAAAACCGTCAAAGAGCTTTTTCCGGAAATAGAACAGCAGGGTTTAATAAATATTCTGGATCAGGTTTTTTTAACAGGGGAACCATTCATCGCTAATGAATTTCCTGTTGAATTAATTGATAAAACTACGGGCAAACTGGTTTTGCGCTATTATAATTCAGTAATTCAGCCAATAAAGGACGAAAAAGGGAATATAGAAAGATTATTGTCTCATGGAGTAGAAGTTACACAACAAGTTGAAGCCCGCAAACAAATTGAAGCAAGTGAAAAGCGATTTGGCGCAGCAGTAGAAGCAGTACAGGGAATTTTATGGACTAATAATGCCAAAGGAGAAATGGAAGGTGAGCAAAAGGGTTGGGCAGCACTTACAGGACAAAGCTATGACGAGTATCAGGGCTATGGATGGGCAACA
>JBKJLT010000370.1:0-5290 GCA_046596765.1 Ferruginibacter sp.
GATTCTAATAACAACGCACCAGCACCACTGCCCGGCACAAACCCGCTTGCAGTTGCACTCATTGGGCGTGACGCTTTTTCGGGGCTGTCATTATGTTTGTAGCTCATCACTTTCATGGCATCAAATCCACCCCATATATACGGGCCTTCGTCACTGCATCCGCCTACGATCATGCGCTTTGCTTTGCGGGATTGTATTCTTTCAAAGCCCATTATTATTGCTTCTGTTCCGGTGCAACAGGCCGATGAATTACTGGTTACCAGGTTTCCTAATCCAAGAATGCCACTTAGATAAGCAGATACACCACTTACCATTGTTTGCACTACCGCATTACTGCCGAGTGCTTTTACATTGCCAGCATCTATCTTATAAAATGATTCACGTAATTTTTCAACGCTTGAACTTCCGGTACCGAAAACTGTTCCGCTATCCCAATCCGGGTCGCTGTTTTCATTGATGGATAAACCTGCATCTTTCCAAGCATCAATACCTGCAATGCAGCCATACAAAATGCCGGGACTGTTAAAGTTTTTTAATTGAAGAGGAGATAAGTATTGTAGCTTTAATGCTTCTGACACTTGCGGAATACCACCAATACAACAGGAAAAATTCAGGTCTTTAAGCTCCTGATAAAACCGGATACCGGATATGCCGTTTTTTATGGCGTTGTTAAAATCCGAAATGCCAACAGCGTTTGGCGCAACAACACCCAGGCCTGTTATAACAACCCGGTTATTCACATTTTTTGGATTTTATTATCCCGGAAATATTACCACTGCAAACAATTTTTCCGGCACTGTTTCTCATTGCCACATCGCAACTGAGTTTACCAAAACGAAAATATTTTTTTTGAGAACTTACTGTTACTTTTTCTCCGGGAAAAACCGGTGCATGAAAATTAACTTCCACCGAAGTAAGCGCTATTTCCGGCATCGCCGAAAGTGCAATTCTTTCTTTACATAAATAAATACCCAGGCAAACAACAGCGATCTGCGCCATAGTTTCTGTAAGTATAACGCCCGGCGTTATAGGAAAATTTGTAAAATGCCCCTGGTAAAAATATTCATCTGCTTTAAACGTGTAACTACCCGTGGCTCCATCTTCCGAAACCTCATACAATTCATCAACAAATAAAAAAGGTGGTGAATAGGGTAGTAAATTTAGTATCTCTTTTGTTGTCATTGTTTAATTAATATGTTCTCCTCCGTCGGCAATAATAATTGTTCCGTTTATCCAGGCAGCTTCATCTTTGCTCAAAAGATACACAACATTTGCCACATCTTCGGGAGTTGTTAAGCGCTTAAAAGGATTTTGGTTTAGTGATCGTTCTTTTAATTCCTCATGCCCCGGAATCATCCTGAAAGAAACAGTATCTGTTAAGCCGGCCTGTATACAATTGGCTCTAATACCATATGGCGCAAATTCCAGGGCAATATTTCTGGTAATGGCTTCCAGTGCGGCTTTAGCTGCTGAAACGGCTGCATAACCTTTCCATGCTTTTGTGTTTCCCTGGCTGGTGAAACTGATTACTCTTGCATCGGGAGAAAATAAGTAATTATCAAAAATTAATTTGGTCCAGTCGTATAAACTTATAGCCATGGATTCAAGTGTTAAGTGCAGGTCATCATTTTGCAATGCAGCACCGTCATCAGCAATCATCGGTTTTAAGTTACCTTTGGCAATGCTGTGGAGCAATACTCTTATCTTCCCTTCGTCACCAAGTTTTTCCATTATATCCTGTATCATAATTGCTCTTTTTTCAGCATTCATGGCATCTTTATTAAAAGAGATAAGTTGAACACCGGTAGCTTTTATCTCATCAAAATCTTTTTCAATAATCACTGCATCAGCTCTGCTGTTGCGATGCACAATAATGATGTTGCAGCCATGTACTGCCAGTTTTTTTGCCGAAGCCAAACCTAATCCTGCTGAACCACCCAATATAATTGCCCAGTAATTTTTATTTTCAAATTCTTTTACCATTGTAATAAAATGCTTTGCGCCGAAAATCCAGGCCCAAAGCTAAGCATTAGTCCTTTATTTCCCTTTGCAATGTCTTTTTCCAGAAATCTTTCCAGTACATAAAGCACGGTAACGCTGCTCATATTTCCATATTGTTTTAAAACTTCCCGGGTATCGTCAATGTTTTTTCCCAGGGAGCCAAAAAGCGCTTCAACAGTTTGTACAATTTTTCTGCCGCCGGGATGAAAGATAAGGTGATTAATCTCCTCTATATTGGAATTGTTTCTTTCCAGAAAAGGATGTACAATTTTTGGAAAATGTGCTGAAATGGTTTCCGGTACTGTTTCATCCAGTATCATCTGCAATCCTGAGTTGGTGAGTTTAAAGCCCATCATGTATTCTGCATCATAAAAATGATACATTTCTTCGGCAATAATTTCCGGGCCTTCATCTTCCCCGCAGGATGATAATAATACGGCAGCAGCACCATCACCAAATATGGCAGCGCTTACTACATTCGCCATCGAAAAATCGTTTAACTGAAAAGTGGCAGTAGTGGATTCTACTGCAATAACGGCTGCTTTTTTACTGGGATTGGCCTTTAAAAAATTCTTTGCATAAATAATGCCCGAAACGCCGGCTGCACAGCCCATTTCAGTAACCGGCAGCCGTACAATATCCTGTTTCATTTTTAAACGGTTCACCAGGTGTGCATCAATTGAGGGTATCATTATTCCGGTGCAGCTTACGGTTATCAGGTAATCAATTTCATCAGCTTTCCACCCGGCTTTGTCTAATGCTTTTTGCAGTGCCTGTTCGGCCAGTTTGCAGCATTCCCGAACATAGATTTCATTTTTTTGTTCAAACGAAGTGCTTGTAAAAACTTCCTCAGGACTCATGATGGAATACCTTTTATCAACACCTGCGTTTTCAAAAATCTTTACAACTTTTCTTATAAACCTTTCATCCTGCCCGGCAAGCCAGGTTTCAATAAAGGGCAATATATCTGCTGTTTTACGTGAGTAAGGGGGTAGTTGCTTTGCTACGGTCTTTATTTTTACTGGCATACTTTTCTTATTATCCATTGATACCTGAAAGCCCATTTCCACCGGATTGAACTGACTGTATTGTTTAGTTTTTTACTGATATTGATTAATTCATTTTTTTTAAAACCCCGTAACACAGAAATGGCACCGTCTGTTTTTACCATTTTATTTTTTATAAAAAGACTGATGGCTTTAAAAAGGTAATATGCTGTTCTGCTCCTGTGCAGGTCGTTTACAACTATACCTATTCTAACTTTTTTTACGATTGGAATCAGGAGTTCTTCAATTTCCTGATCTGTAAAATGATGTAGGAACAAGGTTGTAATGGCTACATCAAACGCTATGCCCGAAAACTCATCGGTCAGCACATTCATTTTAATATAACTGATCTCAGGATATTTTGCCGACAGTTTGCGGGCATAATTTACTGTATAATCATTGGCATCAATACCTGTTAGTTTAAAAATGAAATTATTTTTTCTGCCAAAATCAGCCACAACCCTCAACATATCGCCACTGCCGCAACCAAGATCAATGATAGAGATTACATCGTTTTTTGATTCATTCTTTAATAACGATTTCAAACCACCGACGGTTACCTGATTTCCACCCAGCCTTTTATTTATTAACGCAAGCTGGTCAAGCGCTTTTCGAAGCATTTCCCCCTCCATCAATAAATTATCCATGATCTCGTCTTCGGTACTGCGGTGAGTGGTGTTAACAAACATATTTACAATTTCCAGATTAGGGTGATCGTCAGCAAAGGCTATTTTTCCGTTTCAGTAATTATCTTTTTATTGGTATTAAAATATTTTTTGGCCAATTTATCCTGATCGCAAAAAACTGCTGAATCTATTAAGACACAATGCAAACCAGTTTCGTTTCAATTAACAAAAAATAACTCCAAGGGTCATAAAATTTAACCTAACCGTTCTTTACTCTTCATATACGTTTAAAGGCCTGCCATGGGTTTGGTTGATGATTGCTGGCAATATACCCGGCACATGTGTAAGACCATACATGATTGCTCTTGCCAGGTTATCTTTGCCGAAAAAAGACTGCAGTATCCTGCCATTTCTTATTCGTTTCTTAAATTCCTTATTCCATTGCTGGCTGTAGGTTGTTTCAAGTTCCTGCCTTGTTTTTATTTTTTTAGCAAAAAAATCAATCACCAGTTCAGAAGCTATTTTAGCACTGTGTATGGCCATAGCCATTCCATTACCGCACAAAGGATGTATCATACCGGCTGCATCGCCACACATGAGTATATGATCCTGCACGGTTGTTTTATCAGAAAAAGAAACCTGGCTGATGGTTAGTGGCTGCTCAAAAACCGGAACAGAATTTTCGAAGATATTTTTTAGATGTGGATTTTTATATAGCACCTGCTTATTGAATGCATCAATATTTTTGTACTGCTGAAAACTTTTGTAATTAGCCAGGTAACAAACATTCAGGTTTCCATTTTCTACCTGAGATACGCCACAGTAGCCGCCTTCAAAGTTATGCAGTGCCACAAGATCATCTGGAAAATCGCCCTGCAAATGTGTTTTTACACCCACAAAAGGAGATTTGTTTTTTATAAAAGACCTGTCAAGTGTAACATCCATATTGCTTCTTTTGCCAAAAGCACCAATCACTATTTTTGCTGATAATTCAACTCCTTCTTTTGTAGATACCTGGAAACTGTCATTTTCAAATTTTACATCTAAAACCGAATCCTGTATAATGCCGCAGTTATTTTCAATTGCCTTTTGTAAAAGAAAATGATCCAATGTAAAACGGCTTACACCAAAACCACCGAGTGGAAGTGTTGTTTCAATCGTTTTTCCACGGGTAGTGCTTAATAAAAAACGGTTGAGTTTTTTTGCTCCTGTACTCAGTGGGTCGGCGCCAAGGTACTGCAGATAAGGTAACACCTCGTTGGAGATATATTCGCCGCAAACTTTGTGCTTTGGGTATTCATTTTTTTCTATCAGGGTAACAGCTAAACCAGCTTTAGATAATTGAATGGCGCTTACAAGGCCAGCCAGGCCGCCACCAATAATAATTATATCTGTTGAATGATTTTGCAAAGCAGTGTGGTTTCTGACTAATTTTTATACAATGTTATTGCCAAAGATAGGCATACTTTTAGGATAAGGATTGATGTAGTAACTGAGATAAACACGGTTGAATATCGATCTTTTTGATTTTAGTTTTGGTAAGTGGAAAGATGGATCATGTTGGGGAAACAATATTGGTACCGCTGTTCCCGTAACTCTTAAGCCAACCAGTGTTAA
>JBKJLT010000164.1:0-2650 GCA_046596765.1 Ferruginibacter sp.
TTAAAACAGTTGCAATACTCGCCAATGAGTGTGGAGAAGCAGGTTGCGATGATTTACCTCGGTACCCAGGGTTTATTAAGAGACGTAGCTGTTAAAAATGTAAAAGCATTTGAAGAACATTTTTTAATGGAAATGGAAAATAAATATCCAGAAATATTAGCCGAGTTTAAAAAAGGGGTTTTGTCTGATGATAGTTTGAAAAAAATGACAGAATTGTCTGCTGGCTTAACTCCCCAGTATAAATAATATAAAGTACAAAGATTTTTAAAAAGCCTTCGGTAAAGAAGGCTTTTTTCGTTGTAGTATTTATCCCAAGAGTTTTTACCATTTAAACAATATATTGATTCTATTGTCGTTTTTATACTACATGAATTCCCCGTAAGGGACAATATCCTAACATAAAAACAAAAAAATGTACCAGTCCTTACTTCGGATTACCAGGTATTTATTACCTGCTATTCTAATTCTGCTTACTCAGTTTAAAGTTTCTGCCCAATCCGAAACTTTTGCTTCCGGATCTTTTATCGTAAACATGGGAGCTACAAATCCCAACACAATCGCCAATGGATTAAAACCATATGGTATGATTTACGATCTGCTTAAAAATTATAAAACCCCTGTAAAGTGGGTTATTGGTGCAGGTAAAGTAAAAGACGGCATTGATTTTACCTATAATGCGGTGCAGTACAAGGGCGGAACATTTATTATTCCGGCTGAATATAGAAGTGCTGTAGTTAATGCACGTATAACCTTTTGGGCAGCACAGGGCGTTGTTGGTGTTACCACCACATCTGCTTTAACTGTGCCAGTTATTCAAACCCTTGTTGCTGCACCCCGCTGGACATTGGATGCAACAAATGGTGCCATTGCCGAAGGTTATCTGATAAATGCCGGCATTACCAACACGGCATTTCCGGGGGCATATAACTGGAAGTCTGTAGCTGGATTAGATTGCTGCGATGATTTTTACGTGATGCCCCATGCGGACCCAACCTGGGCAACGCATAATAATTTGTATACTTGGAACAAAAACTGCCTGGGCTCAATCTGGGCTGCATGCCATGCAGTAAGTGCATTAGAAAATTCAATTAATCCTGCCAATACAACACAGCAGATGAATTTTCTTTCAAACAGAACTGCTGTGGTTTCACCAACACAGTGGCCCAATAATAGTTTAAAATTGTGGGGTACTCATTCGGGAGGTTCTGTTCCTTATACACATCAGTTCAACGATGACCCAATAGCTCAATATTTAGGCACAACAGATCTGGCTCAGTTAAATGGATCTGAACAAATTTATATACCTAAGCAGGCAGCAGATGCAGGCGGTGCCACCAGGTGGAATGCAGGTGCAAAAATAATTGCTTACGATCCAACCCAGGTTGATGTGGCAGTGCCTAATCTGGCCGGTGGTAATGTGGCTGCTACCATCGTTTATGGCAAGGGCTTTGATGACCCAACCCGTGGTTATGTTATGTATGAAGCAGGGCACTCACACAACAAAGGAACAGTAGCTGATGTGGCTGCTCAAAGAGCCTTTTTCAATTTTAGTTTTTTTCAGGTACAACCAAAAGCACCACAGCTTACTGTTTCCGGAGTAACCTCTGGACAAAATATTAACAGCGGTGCGGCAGTACCAGTTTCAGTTTTAGCAACATCTCCTTTAACAGGAATATCTTTTACCTATTTATGGAGCAGCAGTTGTGGAGGTACATTTGCAAATGCTACAGCCGCTTCAACTACTTTTACTGCACCTACGGTAGCGGGCATTACACCCTGTGTAATCACCTGCGAAGTAAGTGATAACTGCGGCAGAAAATCATTCAAATCGGTTCCTGTAGTTATACTCATCGGGCCACAACCACCAGTTGCCAATCCCGATGTGGCTTCAGTGGATGTAAATTGTGGATCGGGAAATCCTGTAACAGTTAATGTACTTACCAATGATACCGACCCAAGCGCATTGCCGTTAACCTTAACCAATGTTACCGGGGCTGTAAACGGAACCGTTTCTTTTAATGCAGCAGGTAATGTAACTTTTACACCCAACGCTAATTTTACCGGCCCGCTGGTTTTAACCTATACAGTTTGTAATAATGCAACACCAGCGCCTTTATGTTCAAACAGTACGTTAACCATCAGTATTTCCGGTGGCTCTACTCCGTTGGCAGTAAACGATACTTATACTATTACCGAAGATGCAATCGGCATATTTAATGTGCTGGCCAACGATGCAGCCGGTTTAACGGTAAACCGAATAACAGCTGGTCCTTCAAACGGAAAAGTTTCCATCAACATTGATAATACCATTACCTATTTACCCAATGCTGATTTTTCGGGTACTGATAATTTTACCTATAAAGTGGTAAATGCGGCCGGAGGTACAAATACTGCAACAGTTACAGTTACTATAAATGCTGAAGTTTGTGGTGGAGGTACATATCAAACTGCACCTGGTTCTTCGGGTTCATATTCTCAAATACCCGTAAAAGATAATTCGCTAAGGGAAGAATCTGCAGGCAATGACAATTTTGGGGCTTCTACTTTTGTAAGGGTTGATGGACAAGTTTTAAAAATTTACAGAGGCCTGATGCAGTTTAATTTTACAGGAATACCGGCTAATGCTGTTATCAGTAATGCCAATTTAAGG
>JBKJLT010000479.1:0-3108 GCA_046596765.1 Ferruginibacter sp.
ATGTTTCTCGGAACATTAGGTATGCTTACGCTTGCCATTGCTATTGTTGGTTTTGTAATTTTTCATCAGCGCAAGGTTATCCGTTATAATAACCAGTTAAAAAAGCTGGAAGAAGAAAAACAGCAGATTTTATTAAATGCCTCCATCCGTTTTCAGGAAGAAGAACGTAACCGTATTGCTGCCGACCTCCATGATGATGCCGGTCCGCTGCTGGCCACCGCCCGCCTTTACCTGAACGAAAACCTGGTAAATCAGGAACGGGCCCAGCAACTGCAAAGTATTTTCAGTGCCAAGCAAATATTGGATGATGCTATACAGTTGATACGCAACATCAGCCACAGCCTGATGCCGCCTACCCTTAAAAATTTTGGACTCGAGAGTGCGGCTACCGATCTTTTTCAGAAAATAGGTGCCAGCGGCAGTTTAAATGCCAGTGCCCGTTTTCACGACTACCGCATACGGCTTAAAGTAGAACAGGAACTCCTTGTTTTCAGGATAATACAGGAACTGGTGAATAATATACTAAAGCACAGCAACCCCGGTTTTATTCATTTAACGCAGAATATAAGTGCCGATAAAATGTATTTCCGCATACACCATGATGGTATTGGTATTGTGCAGGCCGATTTTGATAAACTAAACCACAGCAGTGTTGGATTGGGCTTAAAGAACATCGCCAGCAGAATTAAAGTATTAAATGGCCGCATATTTTTTGAAATTGACCCCAGTAAAACCTATTACAAAGTAACTATTGAAATACCAAGAGAGCCCGCTATATAAAAGCCTGCAATTACGGTTTGATTTTTGCATTAACCGATATTAAATTAAATCATTAGATACAATAAGTATTCTTTTACGTAATTTTACCCTACCCCCAGATTTATGAATGAAATTAAAGTTGCCATAGCTGACGATCATAAAATTTTCAGGAAAGGTGTAATACTCTCCATGCGTAGCTACTCCAACATCAAATTTGTGATGGAAGCTGAGAATGGCGAAGAACTACTTGCAAAAATACCTGAATCGGAACCTGATGTTATTTTATGCGATCTTAAAATGCCCGTAAAAGACGGTATAGATACCACCAAACTTATCACCAAAAATTTTCCCAACATACGCGTTATTATACTTACTATGTACGAAGATGAGCGCTTTGTTGGCCATTTGATGGACTGTGGAGCAGCAGGTTATCTTTTAAAAAGTACCGACCCTTCCGAAATAAAGAAAGCCATCATGGATGTGATGCGTACCGGATTTTACCTGAACCCTTTTGTAAATAAAGTGCTTATTAAGAAAAATTATTCCAAGCAAAAATTCAACCCGACACTTACGTCAGAAGTTGTTTTAAGCGACAGGGAAAAAGAAGTACTTACACTGGTTTGTATGGAATTTACCGCTTCGGAAATTGCAGCTAAAATGGACATCAGCGCAAGAACTGTAGAAGCCATTAAAGACAGGCTTATGGAACGCTTTGGCGTGAAAAACTCAGTAGGACTTGTTTTTTATGCGATGAAAAACTCCCTGATTGATTGATGGCGAATGTTGCATGTGAGCTTATCTAATAGTTTTTTAATACTGAATTTTTACTTTTTCAGACACCCGACATTCGATGTAGACCCTTACGATATTAAAATAGTCCAAACAATTTAGAGTCAATACTTGTAATGATTTTTCCCAGGTCTTCTTCCTTTTCTGCAAATTTATTATTGTCGGCATCAATTATTAAAAGTGGGCCTTCTTTGTAACCCTCTATCCAGTTATTATAAAATTCGTTTAGTTTTTTCAAATAATCAAGTCTGATATTTTCTTCGTACTCCCGGCCACGCTTTTGTATTTGAGCAACCAGCGTTGGTACAGATGCTTTCAGGTAAATGATAAGGTCAGGCGGCTGCACCATACTTTTAAGCGTTTCAAAAAACTTATAGTAATTATCAAAATCACGTTTGGTCATCAGCCCCATATCGTGCAGGTTAGGTGCAAAAATATTGGCATCTTCATAAATCGTTCTGTCCTGTATCACCGTTTCAGTTCCATGGTGAATTTCCAATAACTGGTTTAACCTGCTGTTTAGAAAAAATATCTGCAGGTTAAAACTCCACCTCGGCATGTCTTCGTAAAAGTCGTTCAGGTAAGGATTATGATCCACATCTTCAAACTGGGGAATCCATTTGTAATGCTTACTCAGCATTTCAGTTAAAGTGGTTTTTCCTGCACCAATATTTCCTGCTACAGCTATGTGTTTTGGTTTTTTTGTCTTTGCCATGATTGAATTGCGGATTTACGATTGCCGGTTTAGATTTTAAAGCAAGCGAAGCATCTAAAGTAAACAAAATCTGAAATCAAATCCCGATAATTCGACAGAAATCAAAAATAATTTAACCCTATTGCTTCTCTAACAAGTTTCATGGTTTCTGCAGCACTTTTATTTGCCTTTTCGGCTCCTTTTAACATAATTTGTTTCAGACCTTCTTCATCAGCTAAGATGGCATCCACCTTATTGCGTATGGGGGCAATAAAATTCACCATATCGGCTGCCAGTTGCTTTTTCAGGTCGCCATAGCGTATGGTACAGTTATTATACTCTTCCTCAAATTTTTGAATGATTTCTGCGGTACAAACCAGGCCCATCAGCAAAAAAATATTTTCAATATAATCTGGCTTGGGTGCATTTTTTTCGGTGGGACCACTATCTGTCATGGCTTTCATCACTTTTTTTCTGATGGCATCATCGCTATCGGCCAGGTACAATGTTGCCATCTGGTTTTCGCTCTTACTCATTTTTCCGGCTCCATCAAGACTTGGAACTTTCACCAGCTTTTGATTGTAATTAAATGCAACCGGCTCAGGAAAAACTTCTCCGTACCGGTGATTAAAACGGTTTGCAAAAGTGCGGGCCATTTCCAGGTGTTGCTCCTGATCCTTACCAACAGGTACATATTTTGCCCGGTGTAAAATAATATCAGCAGTTTGTAAAACCGGGTAAGTTAATAAACCCGCATTTACATTTTCGGGGCTCAGACGCACTTTATCTTTAAAGGTGGTGGTTTTTTCCAATTCGCCTTTATATGCCATCATATTTAAATAAAGATAGAGTTCGGCAGTTTCGTG
>JBKJLT010000059.1:0-9276 GCA_046596765.1 Ferruginibacter sp.
GCATAAAATTTTCCTTTACCAACTTTTGCTTCAAATGCAGCAACTCCATTTTTCAAATAAGTTTCTCCCCAACTCCACCCGCTGCGTAAAATTTTATCGGTGCCAAACCAGGCTAAAGGTTTTATTATACCTGTTGATACCGCATCGGGATTCATTTTAAATACCGGGCTGTTATCAAAATAAACATCGGTTTTGTTGTTTAATCCCGAAGTTGATATTTGATCAGTATCAACCTGCATTTGTAAAATGCTTCCGGGAGTATAATATTTATCACGACTTAATGATTTTTCTTCACCATTTACAATTTCAACCATCGCATTGGTTACCGGTAATTTTAAATGATAAGCCAGTTGGGTACTGCTTCCAATGGTTACAATATTGCCTCCATCATTTAAAAATTGTTGTAATTGTGGTATAGATTTTTCGGCAGTAATACGGCCAAGCATATTTTTAAATTCAGCCGGTATTTTATTTTCGTCAGTTACATTTCTTGTTGCAGGGCGACTTCCAACAGATGGTATTGCACCATCAACAAAAATAATAACATCATATAGCGATCTGAGATTTCCAGTATCAATAGCTTTAGCAAACACCACATCAAATGAATAATTATACTGTTCCAGTATCAACCTTACCCAACCCGAAGACATGGAACCGCCATAGTTGTCCCACAAAGCAATTCTTGCTTTTTTAATTTTAGTTAAGGCTGTTGGTTTTTGTGTTGCGGGAATTATCCGAATATAATTTTCCTTTGCGATTTTATCAAGGGCTGTTTTTGTTTTGGCAGATGCAGCAATGTAAAAAGATCCGTTACTGTAAGCTGAATTATTTTTAGCGTCATCAATCCTGAAGACATCTATACCTTCTTTCAATAAAATATTTACTGCTTTATACGTTTGGTTTGCCCTGGCATCAATTATATAACCAGAAGTTGTATTTTTTATTTGACCTGATTTCAAAACAAGCAGTTCACCAACCGGATTTTTTTCAAAAGGCCCGTCAAAGCTCTCCATAATCCGATCGAACTGAACACCCATCTGGTAAGCCAAAGTCCAGCCAGCAGCGTCATACGGCGGCACCGGTGGCCCGCCGGGATATTGAAAATCGTTGGGATGATCCTGCGGCTCAAACATATCCAGCACATGCGGCCTGAAAGCCTGGTTTGTTTTTACGATGTAGGAATTTGCTGGATATTTTTTTCCGGCAACGGTAAAATCGCTTGTTGCTTTTTGTACAACAATACCTGTTTTTATGAGTGCATTTAAAAATTCAACAGCGGTAGCAAAGTCAGGCTGATCAGATGGAATGATATAACCACGAGGATCTTTAAAAGCAATATTTTTCATCACACTGTCGTAAAATTTAACAGGCACATTCGCTGTAGTTGTTCTGGTGGTTTCATTAACAGGCTTTACTTTTTTTAAAGAATCCTGGTAAAGCTTATCCATGGCTGCAATTTTTGATGGAGATAATGACCAGGTATCTGCATTGCCTTTCTCCATTGCATTCCTGCCCATTCGGTAAATATTCATCAGCAATTCATCCCTATTGCGAGAGGCATAATTTAAAACAGCATAGTTTAAAGAAACAGAATAATCAATTGTTTGTCGAAATAACCATTTTTGCGGCACTATCGGGTTAGGTGTAGCCGCATTGGGAATTAACCGGGTTGTTACCAGCGGAATGGTTGAGGGGTTGGGACTGCCAACAATTTCTGTAAGCAAACCAATCATGTTATGAAAGTAAGTGGTGGTTCGTAAACCACCATTGTACCAGGTAGAAAATACACTACCTGCCTTGCTGGTAAAGCCTGGTTTTGCTTCGGCATTTAAACGGTTTTGCATGGCCGCTCCTACTGCATCCAGACTGGTGATGATTAATGGGTCAAACACATAATTAAAAGGATCCCGGTAGGGTGGCCCCGCAACAACAGAGCCTGCAGGCCCCGCCTGATGATGATTATACATGATTTGCGGAAGCCACTCAATAAATAATTGCCGGGCTATATTCTGCGATTCTTTTAAGTTAAGCATGTAAAAATCACGGTTGTTATCATGGCCGGCATACTTTTCATACAACCTTGGTAAGTTGGCAAGCCTTCTTTTCTCAGGTTTGGGTTCACGCATGTACCAGTTACTCACAAGTTCCTGCCCATCAGGGTTTGCATGGGTTATTAAAATGATAACATCATTCAAAATCCGCATGGTTTCATCATCAGTTCTGCTTATTAGCTGGTAAGCTGTTTCAATAAGTTGATGAATACCCGATGTTTCTGTGGCATGTAAACCACCATCAATCCAAACAACCGCCTTGCCGGTTTTAGCAAATAGTTTTGCTTCATCCATACTTATTTCTGCATTCGCCATCTTTTGCGAAATCAGTTTATATTCTTCCAGTTTTTTCAGATTTTCGGCAGATGTTACAATCAGCATAAACTGGTCTCTGCCTTCTTCTGTTTTGCCGATAACTGTGTATTTAGCCCGGTCTGATGCCTGGGCCAGTTTTTTAAAATAGGCTTCGGTTTGGGTAAAAGTGGTTAGCTGGTAATTATCGCCAATGTTAAAACCAAAATGTTCTTTGGGCGTTGGTATTGTTTGGCTGAACCCGGTACTCAGCGCAAAATAAAAAAATATTAAGAGCCAGGTAAGTTTTTGATAAGACATAGTTTTTTGCTTTTTTAAGTATCTAAAATAATCTTTTCTTACATCTCCTGTTTAAATATTAGTCAAATATATTTTTTTACATCTTGTCTATTTATACTGATAATCAGATGTAATATCATAGAATGTAATTTATTTTCAAGTTTAAACATAAAAAATTGGTAATCTTTTAAAAGACGGTATCATTATTGCCTTTTGAGCAAAGCAGCAATACAATTAATAAGGATATACATATAAAACATCATTTTAGAAAATGCCTACTTCCTTAAAACTCCATCCAGCCTGGTTTACCAGGAAGAGAATTTTGATCTCTACACTTTTATTTTTATTAATTATATTATGTGCTGGAGTTTACTGGTTTGCCATTCAAAACAAATGGCTGATAGCTGATTACCATAAACAAAATGAGATGTCGGCCGAGCAGGATAAATTTGAAGATATGTTCCTGCATATTCAAACAGCCGAATCTGCGGTAAGGGGTTATGCGGGTTCAGGAAATCCCAGGTTCATAGCTGGGTTTCCTATTTTTATCGATTCTATCCGTAGCAATTACAGGCAACTTCAAAAATTCCAGGATATTAATCACTCCTCAATCAATCCCATTCTCTTTTCAAAACTTGGCAAGTTAGTTAAGGATAAGATAGAATTTACCCTCCAGGTAAAACATCTTTGCGAAAAGAAAGACTTTGCTGCGGCTATGTCGTTGATTGCAACAGAAAAAGGTTTACTACTCACTGACTCCATTTTAGCAATTCATCATGCGGCAAATGGTTTGATGCTTCACTCATTGGGGCAATCAAAAAGTACATTTAACCTCGAAAACAATAAGTATTATAAAATAGCCTATTGGGGAATTATTACATCATTGCTGTTTATTGCTGTGGTGGTTTACTTATTATCCAGAGAGATTACAAGAGTAGAACGCATAAGTAAAGAACTGCTGTTGCAAAAAGAGCATCTTGGAATAACACTTAAGAGCATTGGTGAAGGATTGATTACAACCGGAATTGATGGAAAGATCATTTACATGAATCCGGCTGCCGAAAAATTAACCGGTTGGAGTAATTGGGAAGTGAAAAACAAACCATTAGAATTTGTTTATGATGTAATTAATGAAGAAACGGGGTTACCATTTAAAAATATTGCAGACCAGGTTATACAAAAAGGGAAAACGGTTGAACTGGAGAATAATGCCATTTTGCGATCTAAAAATTCAGAAAACAGAATCATCAGCAATAACGGATCGCCTTTAATGGACCTTGATGGAAATGTGTTGGGTGCCGTATTAATTTTTTACGATATTACCGAACGTAAAAGAAATGAAGAAAAAATAAAAAAAGCTATTGAAAGGTATGATATCCTGTCCAGGGCTACAAGCGATACCATTTGGGATTGGGATATTGTACATGACGCAATAGTCTATAACGACAACATTACTCAAATGTTTGGATATGAAAAAGCGGAAATTGAAAACAGGGCAACCTGGTGGAAAAATAATCTTCATCCTGATGATTACGAAAATGTAAGTATTGTTTTGGATGAAGCATTTGAAAAAAGATCACAGACAATTCAATTTGAATACCGGTATAGGTGTGCTGATGATTCTTATAAAAATATTTTAGACAGGGCTTATGTTGTTTATGATGCTGCCGGTTATCCCATGCGTATGATAGGCGCCATGCAGGATATAACAAAAGAAAAAGAATACGAACGCCATATAGCAATAGCCATAACTGATGCCCAGGAAAAAGAAAGGAGGGAACTGGGAATGGAATTACACGATAATGTTAACCAGTTGCTTGGCGCCACCCTGCTTTACCTTGGTTTAGCAATAAAATCAGGGAATGTTGGCAATGAAAGGACACAGTTGCTGAAAAATTGTATTGATTATATTAATGAAGCCATTAATGAACTGCGAAATCTTTCGCACCGGTTAACCCCTTATAGTAAAGAAGAAGCATCGCTTAAAAATATTATTGAGAGGTTGATTGAGCCAATACAAAAAGCAAAGCTGTTTGAAATTAACCTGCAGGTTGATGCTTTTGAAAAGGATTTAGTGGATAGTGATATGCAGACCAATTTATACAGAATTGTGCAGGAGCAACTCTCAAATATTTTAAAACATGCCGAAGCCAGCAAGGTTAAAATATTTGTGCGGCTAACTAAAAAATTAATAAAATTAAATATTGCAGATAATGGAAAAGGGTTCGATCTGCTTACATTAAAGGATGGTATAGGGTTAGAAAACATTAAACGACGTGCAGAAATGTTCTCTGGCAAATGTAAACTCAAATCATCGCCGGGTAATGGCTGTGAATTGATGGTGGAACTGCCCCTCAAAACAGTTTCCGTAAAATCTTGTGAAAAGATGCGACTGACTGCTAATTTATTACAGTAATTATTTTTAACCACGCTGGCTATCTTATATAAAGTAAATTTGCAGCTATGATTTTAAAAACAGGGTTGTAATGAGTAATAATGATATACTGCAATTATGCATCTACACAGTTTCGGGTTTAGTGATCGGTATTTTTTTGTATAAAATTATATTGCCGTTAATTGCAAAACTGGCATCTAAAACGCTGATTAAATCTGATGACCTGATAATAAAAACAATCCGTAAATGGATTATACCCTGGTTTCTTGCTTTAGGTGTATACCTGGGTTTAAAGCAATTAAACCTTGAAAGCCGTTTTTATTTCTGGATTGAAAATGGGCTGATGGTATTTTATATTTTCTCAGGTACCATGATAATTTCCCGTATTGTATCGGGCATGATAAAAATTAAGGCTACCGGTACTGATGCTGTTATCCATTCCTCATCCATCATCAGTAATATTGTAACCATCATTATTTACTGTCTGGGCCTGCTCATTATTCTGCAGTCGCAGGGCATTTCAATTGCACCGGTACTTACCGCTTTGGGTGTGGGCGGATTGGCTGTGGCATTGGCTTTGCAGCCAACACTTTCCAATTTATTTGCAGGTTTGCAGCTCATTTCATCTGGTAATTTTAACCGGGGCAATTTTGTAAAACTTGCTTCGGGCGAAGATGGTTTTATTGAAGATATTACCTGGCGCAGCACTACAATAAAGTCAGCATCCGATCATATCATTATAGTTCCCAACTCCAAACTGGCAGACATGATAGTTATCAATTATGATCTGCCGCAAAGCGAATTATCTTTTGTGGTTGAAGTGGCTGTTGAATATAGCAGTGATTTAAATCATGTTGAAAAAATAACGAAAGAAGTAATAATGGAAACATTGCAGGACGTTGAAGGTGCGGTAAAAAATTTTGAACCAGTTATTGGTTTTTCTGCTTTTGGCGAGAACAATATAAAAATGAAAGCGGTGTTAAGGGTAAACCAATTCTCAGATCAATTTGCAGTAAAAAGTGAGTTTATTAAAAAGTTACTGGTAAGATATAAGAAGGAAGGCATTAACACTCCGGCCCCGGCAGCTACATTGTTGAATAAAACTGACAGCCATACCAATTAATTTTCTTTTTTAGGCTCTGGCAGTAATTTTATGTAAGAAATCTTAAACCGGTTATCCACTACTTCGCCCTGCACTTCGGCTTTGCGTATAGCATTACACATACCATCATGTGCATGGGCATCACCAAAAGCATCAATATCGGCACCATCAGCATAATATGCTTTTCCATCAATACGCACAGCCATATCGCAGGTTTTACCTGCTAGGCCCAGTTTACATTTGCCGCAGGATACTTCTACAACTTGTATAGGTTTATTTGCATCTGCAATTGTTTGTTTTGTATTAGAAGTTTGACTCAACCCTGTTAATGCAAAAAAGCAACAAGCTAACAATGTGAAAAATGATTTCATAAATTGATGTTTTTATTATAAAAATACTGATTAATAATTGGTAATGCTACATGCAGTTTTCTCTTAACATCTTCATGTAAATAATCCCTTTGGTTCTGGCAAAGTTTATATTTCTTTCCGGAATGCCTTCCGGGTCATCAAAATGCTCTAAAGCTTTGTCTATGTTGCTTTCCCTAAGCAGGTGCAACATGGGGTAAGGCGACCGGTTGGTATAATTGGCTGCATCATTATTGGGCGCACCGGCAAACCTGTATTGTGGATGAAAACTGGCTAACTGGTAAATGCCATTGTATTTATATTGTTTTAAAAGCTGCTCTGCAACCGAAACCAAATTAAGATAATCATTAAAACTTTTGAAGGTATCCGGAAAAATCAGAAATGAAGTTTCAATTGTGCCGTCGTTATCAAGACGGGTTACTTCCTGTAAAAATGTATCCAGGCAAATGTTTGTTGCTGTTGCATTTTCTACTTTAAAAAAAACAGTTTCCTGTTTTATAACTTTTGCTGCAAAAGGACAAAAATTACATCCAATTACTACATCGGTTATCCATTTTTTTGTTTGTTCTATTACCTGTTCGGATGTCATCATTGTTTTTAACACTTTGCAATCAGTAAATCTACCAGAAATTGCTTTAATAGAAACGGATAGGTACAATATAATTAATAAACTTTACGCTTTATTAAATATTCAAAATGCCTCGTTTGTATTAAACGCTTTAAATAAAATCAAAATGGAGTTCACGTAATAATTGTTTTTCTTTGCAGTAATCATGGCGTTATATTTTTCTTCTTTAAACTCGGGCAGCAATGGTAACTGTTATTATGTAGGCACCAAAACAGATGCTGTTCTTATTGATGTGGGCCTCTCCTGCCGGGAAACAGAAAAACGCATGCAAAAA
The DNA here is from genome assembly GCA_046596765.1 of Ferruginibacter sp. GTDB lineage: Bacteria > Bacteroidota > Bacteroidia > Chitinophagales > Chitinophagaceae > Ferruginibacter. Next base: position 7,410 of record JBKJLT010000059.1, read on the forward strand.
CTTGGCCTGCCCATGAAGACTGTAAAAGCCATTTTTGTTTCGCATGAGCATGGCGATCACATAAAAGGAGTTTCCACACTTGGTAATAAACATAATATCCCGGTTTACATAACAGCAAAAACAGCAAAAAATGGCCCGATACTAATCAGCCATATCAGCAAAACTTTTACTGCTGGTAAATCTGTTGTAATCGGCGACCTGGTCATCAATCCTTTTATAAAAAGCCATGATGCTGCTGATCCGCACAGCTTTACCATAAGTTATAATGAAATTACAGTTGGTGTATTTACTGATATTGGAACAGTTTGTGAAGAAGTGATCAAGCACTTTAAATTGTGCCATGCAGTTTTTTTAGAAGCCAATTACGATGCGATGATGCTGGAAAATGGCAAATATCCCTTACACCTGAAGAACCGGATACGTGGCGGAGAGGGTCATCTGTCTAATAAAGAAGCACTTGATCTTTTTAATAACCACCGCTCCCCTTTTTTATCGCATCTGCTGCTGTCGCATTTATCTAAAGAAAATAATTCGCCCGAAATGGTGGAAACATTATTTAAGCAACATGCAAATGGTGTTATTATTGCAGTTGCATCCCGCTACCAGCAAACTGATATGTTTTCAATCGGCACAAATATCAATAATCAATTACCAGCCATGATGCGAAAACCTGTGCAAATGGGTTTATTTGATTAGCGATTCCAATCCATTGCAGAAATCCTAAAAACTAATAAGCTCCTTAAGTGTAAGTCCGGCGTATCTTTATAATGAATTAAAAAGCAGGTTATGGAGTTTATAGATTACTACAAAGTTTTAGGTATTAACAAAAGTGCTTCTGAAGACGACATAAAAAAAGCATACCGCAAATTAGCCAGGAAGCTGCATCCCGATCTGAATCCGAATAATAAAGAAGCACACCAGAAATTTCAACAGATAAATGAAGCCAATGAAGTTTTAAGCGACCCGGAAAAGCGGAAAAAATATGATACCTACGGCAAAGATTGGCAACATGCCGGCCAGTTTGAACAGCAACAAAAATCAAGAGCACAACATCAAAATACCGGCGGACAGCAATTTTACGATAATGCAGAAGGCGGAGACTTTTCCAGCTTTTTTGATTCTATGTTTGGCGGTGGCGGCCGCAGCAACAGGCAAACAAAATTTCGTGGACAGGATTATACCGCTGAACTTAAATTGAACTTAACTGACGCATTGCTCACCCATCAGCAAACGCTCACTGTTAATGGTAAAAACATCCGCATAACCATTCCTGCCGGTATTGAAAACGGACAGGTGATTAAATTAAAAGGTTACGGTGCCCCTGGTGTAAACGGCGGTCCTTCCGGTGACCTGCTTATCACTTTTGTAATATCGCCACATCCCAACTATAAGCGGTTGGGAAATGATTTGTACACTACGGTTAAAATAGATTTATATACCGCACTGCTGGGCGGAGATACCACCATTGAAACGCTGACCGGTAAAGTAAAGCTAACCGTAAAGCCCGAAACACAGCCCGGCACTAAAATACGGTTAAAGGGTAAAGGCTTTCCGGTTTATAAAAAAGATGGAGAAACCGGCGACTTGTATATTACTTATGAAGTAGAATTGCCCACCAACCTTACCGATGAACAAAAGAAACTTTTTACTGCATTAAGCAAGCTTAAATAATTCATATCATGCAAATAGAAGAACAGATTGTTGTGAGTGAATTTTGCATTCATCACAATATTGAGCCCGGTTTTATAAATGCTTTGCAGCAATCGGGATTGATAGAAATAACGCAGGTTGAAGAAAAATGGTTTGTACACGAAAACCAGTTGCCAGAATTAGAAAAAATGGTGCGGCTTTATTATGAGATGGATAT
>JBKJLT010000186.1:0-6467 GCA_046596765.1 Ferruginibacter sp.
GCAGCTTTGGCAGCTTCATCGTCTTCCATTTCAACAAAACCGAAACCTTTGCTACGGCCGTTCATTTTGTCTTTCAAAATTTTAGCACTTGTTACAGTACCATGCTCTGTGAAGAGATTCATTAAATCGTCATCAGTCATAGACCAACTAAGATTTCCTACGTAAATGTTCATTGTAAAAACTTTTAAATAAATAAAAAAGAATAATGACTTAGTTGTTACAATGCACTGAATCGGACTTCAAAAAAGCTACTTCAGTCAATAGCGAAAAACTAAAACCATTAATTAACAAAGTAAAGATAGGTTTTTCCTCATAAAATTGCCAATTTAGCGTTAAAATAATTACACTATGTTATAAAAGGGGTATTTGCTTAAAATTCAATCAGTTATGTGCTTATTTTTATTTGGTTTTGATTAAAAATTATTGCTTATCTTCGAAATTATTCAATGGTAGTTACATTAATTCATATCAATTCTTACAGCCCAGCCGCGTCTGACAGTACATGTATTACTACTACAGCAACTACCACCACAACCCGTTAGGGTTGTACAATTCATATCAAAAATTTGGGCAAACGCTATTATCCGGTAAATGGGAATTGGCTTTACATTAATCAATAATCACACATTATATGCAGGTTTTAAAATTTGGTGGAAGTTCAGTTGCAAATGCTGAGAATATAACAAGGGTTGTAGAAATCATTAAAAGCAAAAAAAACGATGCGAAAACAATTGTGGTGGTTTCTGCTTTGGGCGGCATAACAGATATGTTACTAAAAACAGCGGCATTGGCCGAAGCAAATGACGAATTGTATAGAGCCACATTAAAAAAAATTGAGGACAAACACCTGGATGCAGTAAAAGCATTAATACCGGTTCAGCAACAAAGTGCCGTATTAAGCCTGGTGAAAAAAATATGCAATGAGGCAGAAGATATTTGTAATGGTATTTTTTTGCTAAGAGAATTATCGGCACGTACAAAAGACAGGATTGTGAGTTATGGAGAATTACTTTCTTCGCAAATTATAGCAGCTAAATTAAATGCAGTTGGTTTGGCAACCGAATGGAAAGACACCAGGGAAATAATTGTTACCGATAGTAATTATGGAATTGCTACCGTTGATTTTGCAGCTACCAATAAAAAGGCATCAGCTTTCTTTGATGCATCGGCTTCTTCATTATTTATTATTCCGGGGTTTATTGCTGCTGATAAAAATAATGTAACCACAACTTTAGGCCGGGGCGGATCTGATTACACCGCAGCAATAATTGCCGCTGCTGTTGATGCATCTGTTCTGGAAATATGGACCGATGTTTCAGGAATGATGACTGCAGATCCAAGGCTGGTAAATAACTTCAAACAGATTCCGCAGATATCCTACCTGGAAGCGATGGAACTTTCACATTTTGGTGCCAAGGTAATTTATCCGCCTACTATACAACCGGTGATGAAAAAAGGAATACCGGTCTGGATAAAAAATACGTTTGCACCTGAAGATTTGGGAACTGTTATAAAAAACGAAGCTACTGCAACCGGTACCAGCATTCAGGGCATATCAAGCATTAATAATATTGTGTTGTTAAGTCTGGAAGGCAGCGGCATGGTTGGGATACCGGGCTTTTCAAAAAGATTATTTGAAGCGTTGGCAAATGCATATATCAATGTAATCATTATTACACAAGGCTCTTCGGAACATTCAATATGTGTGGGCGTGGATGAACACTCCAGTGCAAAAGCTAAAGAAGTTGTTGATGCTGCTTTTGCTTATGAGATCGAAACCGGTAAGGTTGACCCCATCATTGTAGAAAAAGAATTATCTATTGTTGCCATTGTGGGCGATAATATGAAAAACCATTCAGGTATCAGCGGCAAAATGTTTTCGGCATTGGGAAGAAACGGTGTGAGTATCCGTGCCATTGCACAAGGTTCTTCCGAAAGAAATATTTCTGCTGTTATCAGCACGGCCGATGTTAAAAAAGCTATCAACGTTTTACATGAAGAATTTTTTGAAACAACTTATAAGCAGGTGAATTTATTTATTGCTGGCCTTGGAAATGTAGGACAAAAATTTCTGGATCAGTTACAACAACAAAAACAATTTTTATTGGAAAAATTAAGAATCCAGATAAGAGTGGTTGGTATTGCCAACAGTAAAAAAATGTATTTTAATGAAGAAGGAGTTGATATTTCAAACTGGCAATCTGAATTACAAAAAGGGGCAGCAATGAACCTGGCTGAATTCATCTCAACCATACAAACAAAAAATTTGCGTAACTCGGTCTTTGCAGATATTACTGCCAATGAAGAACTGGCAACTGTTTATGGCGATCTTTTGCAAAAGAGTATTTCGGTGGTTGCCTGTAATAAAGTGGCGGCATCTTCACCTTATGTTTATTATAAAAAACTGAAAGACCTTGCAAACGAATTCAACAGCATGTTTTTATTTGAAACGAATGTTGGTGCCGGATTACCAATCATCGGTACATTAAAAGACCTTTTACACAGTGGTGATAAAATAAATCGTATTCAAGCCGTATTAAGTGGCACTTTAAATTTTGTTTTTAATAACTACGATGGTAATGCAAGTTTTGCATCGGTTGTAAAGCAGGCGCAGGATGAAGGCTATACTGAACCGGATCCAAGGCTTGACCTGAGTGGCAAAGATGTAATGCGCAAAATCATGATTTTGGCAAGAGAATCAGGAGAACAAATGGAAATGGAAGATATCAGCAATAATTCTTTTATGCCCGAAAGTTGTATGACAGGCTCAGTAGAAGATTTTTATGCTGCCATGGAAAAAGAGGAAGCACATTTTAAAAAGATAGTGGATGCTGCAAAGGCTGTTGGTAAAAAATTAAAATTTGTAGCCAGCTACGATAAAGGAAAGGCAGCCGTAGGTTTGCAACAGGTAGATGACCAAAGCGATTTTTATCATTTGTATGGTAAGGATAATGTGGTTTTGTTTTACACAGATCGTTATCCTGAACAACCATTGGTTGTAAAAGGGGCTGGTGCTGGTGCGGCAGTAACTGCGTCGGGTGTGTTTGCAGATATAATAAGAGCTGCAGCCAATTAAGTTTTGAGGTGAACCACATAGGATGATAGTGAACATAGAAAACCACATAGGCCTATGTTTTACCTATGTGCAACTATGACCTACGTGGTTCAAAAGAATCATCATGAAAAAAATAAAAATAGCAGTTCCGGCTACCGTAGCAAACCTGGTTTGTGGGTTTGATATTTTGGGTATGGCATTGAGCGATCCCTTCGATATTATGGAACTGGAATTGCTTGATGAACCCATCATCAACATTAAACATACGGATGATTATGGTTTGCCTGAAGAAGCAGATAAAAATGTTGCTGGTGTTGCACTACAGGCATTGATTGAAGATTATGGAAAGAATATAGGTTTTAATGTAACCGTACATAAGAATATAAAACCCGGCAGCGGCTTGGGTTCCAGTGCAGCCGGTTCTGCAGGTGCAGTAGTTGCGGCTAACTATTTACTAAATAATCATTTTAGTAAAGAAGACCTGGTAAGGTTTGCCATGAATGGTGAAAAACTTGCAACAGGTGTTAAACATGCAGATAATGTAACGCCTTGTATTTTTGGCGGTATTACTCTGGTTCGTTCTGTTTTCCCTTTGGATATTATTCCTTTATCTGCACCAAATTTATTTGTAACAGTTGTGCATCCGCAGATTGAAGTAAAGACAGCAGATGCCCGTCAAATTTTACGTAAAGAAGTACAGTTGAAAAATGCAATAAAGCAGTGGGGTAATATTGCAGGCCTGGTAGCCGGTATTTTAAAAAATGATATTCCGCTTATTGGACGTTCGCTGGAAGATGTGATTATTGAACCGGTGCGGAGTATTTTGATTCCTGGCTTTTCAGAAGTAAAGCAGCAGAGTAAAGTAGCTGGTGCATTAGGAGGAGGAATATCAGGATCGGGGCCATCCATTTTTATGCTGAGTGAAAATGAAAGCATAGCCAAAGATGTTGAGCGAGTAATGGCTGAAATTTATGCTGCTATCGGCATTGAATATAAAACTTACGTAACAACAATTAATCCGCAAGGAGTAAAAATCATTAGCAGCGAATAAAAGTAGAACAACAGATGAAGTACTACAGTTTAAATAAACAATCACCGGTTGTTGATTTTGCTACAGCAACAGTATTAGGCCAGGCACCTGATAAAGGTTTATATTTTCCTGAAAACATTCCGAAGATAAGCAAGAAATTACTTGATAATATTGAAAACTATTCAAACGAAGCCATTGCACTGGAAGTTATTACACCTTACATTGGCGATACAATACCCAAGGCTGAACTGGAAAAAATAGTAAATGAAACCGTGAATTTTGAGATTCCGCTGGTAAAAATTATGGATGATATTTTTTCACTGGAATTATTTCATGGCCCCACTTTGGCTTTTAAAGACATTGGCGCAAGGTTTATGAGCCGCTGCCTTGGTTATTTTGCAACCCATTCGGCTTCGCATAGGGCAAGCAAAGAAAAAATAACGGTGCTTGTTGCTACTTCCGGCGACACCGGCGGTGCAGTTGCTAATGGTTTTTACAATGTAGAAGGAGTGGATGTTGTTATTCTTTATCCATCCGGTAAAGTAAGTTCAGTTCAGGAAAAACAATTAACAACGCTCGCCAATAATATTCATGCACTGGAAGTTGATGGAACTTTTGATGACTGCCAGCAAATGGTAAAAGCTGTTTTTGCTGATGTAGATTTGAATAAAAAAATTAAACTTACTTCTGCAAACTCAATAAATGTTGCCCGTTGGCTGCCACAACAATTCTATTATTTTTATTTATGGAAACAATGGAAGGATAAAACAAATCCTCCGGTGGTAGCAGTACCGAGTGGAAACTTTGGAAATATCTGTGCAGGTTTACTGGCACAGCAATCAGGCTTACCAATAAAACATTTTATTGCAGCCTGTAATGTAAACGATACGGTTCCGGATTTTTTACGCACTGGCAATTATCAACCTAAAAAAGCTGTACCTACTATTTCGAATGCTATGGATGTTGGCGACCCCAGCAACTTTGTTCGCATTATGGAAATTTTTCAGCAGCAAACAAATAGCTTAAAAAATACGTTGACCGGTTATACCATTTCCGATGATGATACAAAAGCAACCCTAAAATCGGTTTATCAAAATCATAATTACCTTCTGGATCCTCATGGTGCTGTAGCTTATAATGCCCTGGAACAATTTCTTTCTCAAAATAAAAACAGTAAGGGGGTAATTTTAGAAACAGCGCATCCGGTAAAGTTTTATGATGTTATAGAGCCAGTGATAAATGAAACCGTCCCCGTTCCTTATTCAGTTGCTGAACAAATTAAAAAGGAAAAAAAGAGTACAAAAATTAGAGCTGATAAAAACGAGTTGAAAGAATTTTTATTAAGCCGATAAAATTTGCGGCTAAATAAAAAACTCTGATCTTGAAAAGACCAGAGTTTCTACTGAATTTATGTACACAATTAAATAAAGTCTATCAGATCCTGGTTCAGCCTGTCTTTATGGGTGTACCATAAACCATGCGGAGCGCCTTCATACACAACATAACGTGATCCCTGTATCAACTGTGCACTTTGTTCACCGGTTGGTTTAATGGGAACAGTTTTATCAGCATCTCCATGAATGATAAGTGTTGGTACATTTATCTTCACAACATCTTTTCTAAAATCTGTGGAAGAAAATGCCTTGGCACATTCCAGGGTAGCAATTATAGAAGCAGTCATACATTGTGTAAGACTGTTTGCTAAAAATGCACTGCTTACCGGATGATTAACCAGGCTAACGCCGAAAAAATCTTTATTGAAATTTTCCATAAAATCGGGCCTGTTTTCAATCATTCCTTTAGCCATTTTGTCAAATTCTTCCTGCGGCACGCCATCCGGGTTATCATCTGTTTTTAGCATGTATGCTGTTACACCGCTTACCAGCACAACTTTACTCACACGTTTACCTTCGTATAACGAAAAGTATTTTGCAATTTCACCGGCGCCCATCGAAAAGCCCACCAGTGTAACATCGTTTAGATCCAGTTCATCCAATAAAGATTTTAAATCTCCTGCAAGTGAGTTGTAATCATAACCTGTAAAGGGCCTGTCGGAGTTGCCAAATCCACGGCGATCGTAAGTTATACAACGTAGCCCTTGTTGTGGAAGCTGGGTAATTTGATATTCCCACATGGAACCACTAAGTGGCCAGCCGTGTATAAAAACCACCGGCTTACCTTTTCCAGAATCTTCGTAATAAATTTTTACCGGCTCGCTGTTAGTTTGAACTGAATTGATAAATGGCATAGAAATTATAATTAGAAATGAAGAAATATATTTATTATTTATGAAGCAAAGATGCTGCCAGTAAAATTTAACCGGAATCATGTAAGTGAAAAACAAAACTGTAGAATACTATCCCCTTAAATCTGGTTATTTAC
>JBKJLT010000292.1:0-2957 GCA_046596765.1 Ferruginibacter sp.
GCCGCTGAACAAATTTGTATCCTGCGTTACAAAACCAATCTGTTTGCGCAGGTCATCAAAAAGTATTTCGGTTTCGTCTAAATTATTGTACATGATCTTACCTTCAAGCGGGCGGTATAAACCAACCAGTAATTTCATCAGGGTAGATTTACCAGAACCGGAAGGACCAACAAAGGCAACGGTTTCGCCAATTTTTGCATCAAAGCTGATGTTGTTGATGGCTTTATGAGATGCTGATTTATGTTTAAATGAAACTGCTTTAAAAGAAAGTGTTTCAATATTGTTCAGTTGCTTTGGGTTTGCCGGTTCCTGCTCTGGTTCTTTAATCATCAGGTTATGAAAATTATTTAAAGATGCTTCAGCTTCACGGTAAGAAAGCAGTATGTTGCCAATCTCCTGCAATGGGCCAAATACAAAGAAAGAAAATATCTGCATGGTTACCAATTGGCCTGCGTTCATTTGATTATGAAAGATGAGGTACATTAAGATGAACAGAATTACCTGGCGTAATGTGTTTACAAAAGTGCCCTGTATAAAACTGATACTGCGTATTTTTTTTACTTTCTTCAGTTCCAGCCCCAGAATTTTATAGGTATTTTTATTCAGCCTTTTTACTTCCTGTTCGGTAAGGCCCAGACTTTTAACCAGTTCAATATTGCGTAACGATTCTGTTGTAGAACCTGCGAGTGCAGTAGTTTCGCCAACAATATTTTTTTGTATGATCTTAATTTTTTTACTGAGGAAATTAGTGATAACTGTAAGCAGTAAAATACCCACAATATATGCAACCGGAATGCTCCAGTGTATATAAACAGCCGCATACACAAATACAAATACTACTCCTATAATTACACCAAATAAAATATTGATGAAATTGGTCATGAACCTTTCAACATCCGAACGTACTTTGGTTAAAATAGAAAGTGTTTCGCCGCTACGCTGGTCTTCAAATTCCTGGTAAGGAAGCTTCATGGCGTGTTGCAGCCCATCGGTAAAAACTTTTGCGCCAAATTTCTGTATCACCACATTTAAAAAATAATCCTGAAATGCTTTTGCAATGCGGCTGATCATGGCCACTGTTATAGAAGCGGCGAGTATATACCATACGCCAGGCTTACTCCAGGAAAAAGAATTGAAAAAAAGGTCATAATTAAATGGTTCGGTACTGCTTTGGTGGCCGTTGGCAAGGTTGATGAGTTTTCCCAACAGAATAGGATCAATCAGGGAAAAACCAATGTTGATGGCAGCTAAAGTTAAGGTAAGTGCCACCAGCCATTTATAAGGCTTCAGGTAGCGAAGTAAAATTTTCATTCAGTAGTTAGTGTTTAATTATGTATCGAAAAGCTTCGATGCAACAAATATCGTACAAGTTCGTAAAAAATGACAATATTGCATGAAGGGGTTTTTAGTCGGGTGCATTTCAAATTGTCGCTGGTTGGCGAGGACGCCAACCAGGGCGGCTCGCCGTGGGCGGTGCTCACCGCCAACTATCGGGTCTGCCAAGCGACAATTTGAAATACACCCTTTTAGTCCGCTTTCACTTTAGCTGCAGTGGATAAATTTGGGGTTTGGGTTTCCGCTGATGATGCAAACATAAAGTTGTGGCCAGGAAGGTTTTCCGGTTTGGGGCAGTTAATGCATGTTAAGGCCTGTTAATGTTACTTAATTACTGTTTATGTAAGTTCAGGCCCGTTCTGGTCCCTTTAACATAATTTATTTCATAAGGTTTACCGGCGGCTTCACTCCGGTGCAGGTATAAGGCAGAGATAAGGGAGGGATAAGGTTTTCTTCCCCTCCGAGTTTTCATCACCAATTTAAGATTTCCAGGCAAGTCTCCACGCCAGGCTTTTGTGCAAGGCCGTGTCTAACAAAGGTCCCGAAATTTTATTTAAATATTTTTGCACAGCACCAGGCGGACAGGTACATTCTTTTTCCGGGTGATTAAAAAAGCCGCATGGGCATGGATTCATAGAAGCGATCAACATAAAAAATTTCGCCGGGTTATAAAATGCCGCTAGCACCAACTAAAGCCACGTGTGATAATTAACTATTTTCCAGTATCTTAGCTAATAACATTAATAAGTTATTTAATAGTTTACTGCTGTATATTGTTCGGTTAATTTTATAAGATAACTGAGATTACACAAGTTAGTTAATGAATTAAAAGTAATTGCTCAAACACAAGGATATCTATGAAACAACATTAATTCAAGTATTCACCAAATAAGTAAGTGGATACAAGAAAATAAAAAAAGGGAGAAATCTGATCGAATACTTTATTTATGACTATAAAACTGAAATTTTAAGTTTTACTTTTTTTTAAAATAAATTAAACAATGAAAAAAATTATCCAAATTTTCGTTATCTGCCTGATTTGCCGCAACGTTTCAATTGCACAAAGCGTATCTATTAACAATGATGGTTCTCCCCCATCTGCAAGTGCTATGTTGGATGTAAAGCATGCTAATAAAGGTTTGCTTTTACCAAGGGTAGCACTCACAGGAACAGATGATGTGGTAACAATCCCTGCTCCGGTAATATCTTTATTGGTTTTTAATACGGCAACCACTTCAGGAGGAACGGCAGTTAGTCCTGGTTATTATTACTGGAGTGGGAGTGCATGGTTGTTACTAAATACGGGTGCGGGCTCAGGTTCTGGATGGCAACTGACTGGCAATGCCGGCACTCTAAGTGCTACCCATTTTATTGGCACAACGGATAATGTACCATTAATCTTTAAAGTAAATAATACAAAAGCCGGGCGGGTGGATAACGTCTTGTACAATACTTTTTTTGGCTATCAGTCTGGCAATGCAGGACCCACTGGTAATTACAACACAGGTATTGGGTTTGCTTCTTTATATTCAAATACCGCAGGAACCTATAACACGGCAACGGGCATTGGTGCACTTCAAATAAATACAGCAGGAAGTTACAACACTGCCAATGGCTCTTAT
>JBKJLT010000394.1:0-9976 GCA_046596765.1 Ferruginibacter sp.
GTAACAAGAGGTATGGAAGTGGTTGATTCGCTTTACTCAGGTTATGGAGATACTGTATTCAAGTATGAAGCGACTATGTATAAAAATCGCTCAGCTTTTTTAGATACTTTTCCAAAACTGGACTTGATAAGAAAGGCATACATACTGAAGATTAAATAATGGCATGTATGAAGAATAAACTAATTTAACTGGTTATGAAAAAAATAATTTTTCTTTTTATCCTTGTTTTAATATCAGGAATATCTTTTGCCCAAACGCAACAGGAGATGGATAGCCTGAATAATGTACTGGTAACTTCTAAAGAGGATTCAGCAAAAGTAATAGCACTGTGCTACCTAAGTTATTATAATAGTGATCCTGCTGTCCGTTTTCAACTGGTTAATAAAGCATTAGTGTTGACAAGAAAAATAAAATTTGCCAAAGGCGAGGCTCAATGTTTTCATCAACTGGGAAATCATTTTTCAAGGATAGCAGATTATGCCAAAGCTTTGGAATATTATTTTAAGTCTTTAAAAATAAGAGAGCATATTGGAGACCAGGAAGGTATTTCGGCAGCAAAAAATTCAATTGGAAATATTTATATTAATCAGCAAAATTATAAAACAGGGTTAGTCTATTTTTATCAGGCTGTTGAGGACCTGAAGAAGGTTGCTGCCCCGAGCGCATCCCGCTGGCCTAATTTGTACGGTTATATCGCAGATGCATATTATCAACAAAACATACTTGATTCGGCCTTGCTCTATTATAACAGAAGTAACGAAGCTGCAATGAGCACTAACAGTAAATTTCAGCTCAGCGGTTCACTGACTGGTTTAGGAGATGTTCATGCTGCACTGGGAAATTTTGACCTTGCCTTATCTTTTTTCAGAAAAAGTATTTCAAACAGTTTGGAAATCAATAATACACAAAACTTATGTTTCACTTATTTCCATCTCTCAAAAGTATTTACAAAAATGGGGGTTCGTGACTCTGCTATTTATTATGCTAAACAGGCTTTGCTTATTGCACAGGATAAGCAATTCAGGAAAATTCTTGCAGATGCTGCCAAACAATTATCACAGTTATATGAAAACATAAATGATAAGGAAGCGCTGCGCTATTATAAATTGTCGATGGATGTAAAAGATAGTATTTTCAATGCATCCAGTACAGCTCAGATACAAGCGATGACCTTTAATGAGCAGGAACGGCAGCGGGAGATAAATGAAACAAAACAAAAAGATGTAGAAGAAAGAAAACACAATCTTCAATACGCAGCCATTGCCATTGCACTCATTACTTTTCTAATTTTATTTTTTACCCTTAGCCGAAGTATTGTTGTAAAAACCAAATTTATAGAATTTTTTGGGGTGCTTGGTTTGCTGGCTGTATTTGAATTTATAAATCTATTCATTCATCCTTATCTCTCACATGCAACAAATGATTCGCCGGTGTTGATGTTACTAATTCTTATTGGCATTGGCGCATTGCTTGTGCCACTTCATCACAGGTTAGAAAAATGGATAACAAAAGTTATGGTGGAGAAAAATAAGAAGATAAGGCTGGAGGCTGCTAAGAAAACGATTGCTACACTGGAAGGATAAAAAATTATTTATTTGAATTTCTTATAAAATAATTGTTCAACTTAAATCTGAATATTTATGTTTAAGAAGATATTATTTTCTTATATCCTTTCCTTATTATTTTCTATTGCTAATTGTCAAAAACTTACAGAAGGAGTTCCTGCAAAAAAAATTATAGAAACTGTAGATGCTTATAATTCTAAATTCCCTTCTGAACAATTATTTATTCATTTTGACAAGCCTTATTATTCGGTTGGGGATACCATCTGGTTTAAAGCTTACCTTCTGCACAGTGCTTCCCTGGATTATTCACCGTTAAGCGGTCTACTTTATCTGGAACTTATTACTGACAGCAATAAAGTTATTAAACGTATATCTGTCCCGGTTTCTTACGGTATAACCTGTGGGCAAATTGCTTTAATTAAAGGTGAAATAACCGAAGGTAATTACAGCGTCCGGGCTTATACCAATTGGATGCAAAATTTTGGGGAAGAAGTATTTTTTCGTCAACAATTAAAAATTAGTGATATAGGAAAAAGTAACTGGCTAATAAAAGAGAATCATAAATTAACGGTTAATGGAGATAGAGAAGAGGTTGCTATAGACCTACAATTAAAAACCTTAAATGAAGATTTTATAAAAAACAGGATTATAGATTTTAAGATATTAAACGGCAATAAGGTAGTTTATAAAAAAGAGTTAGAAACCAATTCAGTTGGGCTAATAACAGATCGATTTGCATTGCCAACAAGCAATAAAATCCGCAAGGGGCTGAGCATAATATTGCAGGATAAAAATGATCGCGGCTATATAACTTTCTTTCCACTTCAATTAAATAGGGCAGAAAATATTGACTTGCAATTTATGCCCGAAGGAGGTTATTTAGTAGCAGGTATTTTATCCAGAGTAGGCTTTAAAGCAGTAGGCGAAAATGGCTTGGGTACTGATATTAACGGGAAAATTGTAGACAGTAAAAATAATGAAGTAGCATCTTTTCAATCTTTATACAAGGGCATGGGTGTATTTGAGATAACACCCGTTAATGGGCAAAATTATTTTGCTATTGTAAATCTTCCCTCGGGTATTGTAAAGCAATATCCTCTGCCTGAAATAAAATCCAGCGGTATTGTTTTGAGGATTGATAGCACTTTAAAAGCTGATTCAATAAAATTTAAAATTTTTGGGTCTGAAGATATGATCAATGATAGGGCCTATCATTTTATTGGTCTTTCAAGAGGTGTTGTTTATTATGCTGCGGATTTTAATTTTAAAACATCTATAGTTTCAGGGAAAATTGCCAAAAGTTATTTTCCTTCAGGTATAGCACATTTCACTTTGATGAATGATGCAGGGCAACCGGTAAATGAAAGGATATGGTTTATAGATCATTCTGATCGGTTACAAATTGATGTCGAAACAATAAATTCAGTTTTTACAACAAGGGATAGTATACCAATTAACTTAAAAGTAACAGATAATGAGGGGAAAGATGTAGCAGGCAGTTTCTCTGTAGCAATAACAGATGACTCACAAATACAAACAGACAGCCTAAATGCTGAAAATATAATTAGCCGGATGTTGTTAACCGGAGAACTAAAAGGAAATGTGGAATCGCCGGGATATTACCTTTCGTCAAAAAATGGAGATGTGGAGAAGAATTTAGATGCATTATTATTAACGCAGGGATGGATTGGCTATAATTGGAAAAAGTTCTCGCAACCTGCCAACCCTGCTTTTGTACCGGAAGCAAATTTTACTGTAAGTGGCAGTGTTACCAATTTGTTTGATAACCCAATTAATAAAGCACAGGTTGTACTTATTTCAGTAGGTTCAACAAATCTGTTTAAGGATACACTTACAAATGAAAAAGGTCAGTTTATTTTTAAAAATTTTTCCGACTTTGATTCAACTACATTTATTCTACAGGCACGCAATGCCAAAGGCAAAAATTTTGGATTAGGTTTAACGGTAAATAAATTTGAGCCGGCAGAAATAAAAAAGTTACTACCTGTGGGTATGCCGTGGTATATAAATACTGATGCTGTCATGGCTAAATATGCACAAAATAATTTTACACGGCAATTAGAGTATGAAAAAAAATACAAAACATTGGCGACAGTAAAAATTACAGCCAAACAAAAAATAAAAGGATCACATAATTTAAATGGCGCAGGAGCAGATCAGATTATAAATGAAGTTGAGATACAAAATGCTGGTAAAAAAATGGATTTGCTCAGTTTGTTAAGGGAAAAGGTAAAAGGATTTACAGTTAAGTATTTAGGTAATGGAAATCAGAGTTATTCAATAAATTTCAATCCGGTAAAATTTATAATTGATGGAGTAGATATCAGCTTCTTTGGTTTTGGAAGAGAAACATTGGAATACTTAGAAGCTGCAGATATAACTGGTATTGAAGTAATGAATAATATGCGTTATGCCTTCAGGTATCAAAGTCATTACTTAACTATAGAAGAACAAATGAATAACCGAACTCAGTTTGCATTTATTGAAATAACAACAAGATCTGGCAATGGCGCCTTTATGAAAAGAACTCCCGGTGTATCTGTTTACAAACCAATTCCTTTAACTTTTCCAAAAGAGTTTTATAGTCCGGCATATAAGGTAAACATTTCAAATAAAAATGATACTGATATGCGTTCAACCATTTACTGGAAGCCTAATGTTGTAACAAATGTACATGGCGAAGCAAATTTTTATTTTTTTTCAGCAGATATACCTGGGTCTTATACAATTATTTTACAAGGCAGTGATTTGCAGGGAAACATTGGATACAAACTTAAAAGAATTACGATTAAATAATAAAGGCAGTCATTAAAAATATTATTGAAGCCTTAGCTTTTAGCCGGCTAAAAAACATAAGAGGAAGCATAATTATTTTTTTTTACATAGATCAATCTGTTCATTCATCTTTACTTCTAATGCAATGTATGATTCTCAGGTTTTAATGCTGCTGATACTTATCGGCATTGGTGCTTTGCTTGTGCCATTGCATTATCGTTTAGAAAAATGGATAACAAAAATAATGGTGGAGAAAAATAAAAAGATTCGATTGGCGGCAGCGAAGAAAACGATTGCGGCATTGGAAGGAGAAGAAATCAATTAAGGTATACTATGCTTCGATAAAAGTTCATACTTCGGCTTCGCTCAGTATAGGTATTCCGTAAAAGAGTGCGACGCAACGATGTTGAGCAAAGATCAAATGCCCGTAACAAAAAAAACTAATTTAGTAATCTTGCCAGCTTTCTTTCAAGTGCAGGCCCACGCAGGTTTTTAGCAACTACTTTACCATCGGGCCCAATTAAAAAATTTTGTGGAATATTAAATATCTGAAACTGCTGTGCTACAGAATTCTGCCAGCCCTGCAGGTCGCTGATATGGCTCCAGGTAAGCCCATCCATATGAATGGCTTCTATCCAGGCTGGTTTGGCTTTATCTAAAGAAACGCCCAGCACGGTAAAATTTTTATTTTTGTATTTGTTGTAAGCGGCTACCAGGTTCGGGTTTTCCTGGCGACATGGGCCACACCAGCTTGCCCAAAAATCAACCAGCACATATTTTCCCCGCAATGAAGAAAGGCTTACCGGTACACCCGAAGTATCTGGTTGAGAAAAATCGGCGAGGATGGATCCCTTGCCATTTACTTTTCCTTCGGCTACCTGTTGCGCAATATACTGGCCCATGGCCGTAGCTTTAATTTTAGGATCGAGTATATTGTAAAGCGCTTCTGTTTTCAAAACATCGTCGGCTATCTGGTTGTACCTGATCACTGCCAAAGGCGTAATATAAGAATCGGTATGCGTAGTTACAAAATCATCAATCAGCTTTAGTGCA
Organism: Ferruginibacter sp.; assembly: GCA_046596765.1. GTDB lineage: Bacteria > Bacteroidota > Bacteroidia > Chitinophagales > Chitinophagaceae > Ferruginibacter. The sequence continues at coordinate 5,415 of JBKJLT010000394.1, forward strand.
TTTGCATGCATTACTTCATTATACTCACCAGTTTCAGAAAACACCGCCTGGTATGGCTCCAGCGAATTATTAAACTGTTCAAAAGCTGTGTGCGATGCTGATCCTGTAATTTTTGATTTTTCAATGCTGGCTTTATCACCGGTAATGCTAACATTACTATTGTCTAAAAACACAGTGATATAAGGCTGTTGCCTGTTAAAAAGTATGATCTTAAAATCGGGCCTTTCTATTTTTCCTTTAAAGCTGAATTTTCCACCTTTCAGTACAGTGCTTTGTTCTGTGGCACCAGTTTGGCCGTTTAAAAACTCAACCGTGGCTCCATCTGTAAAGCCGGTAACAGTTCCATTAATATTAAATTCAGCAGCCACTGGTGCAGATACTTTAGTACTTTTTACAGGTGTTTTAACTGCGGTTTTAGCTTTTGCCTTAGGCTTTGCCTTTGCTTTACTTTGTGCAAAAGTGAAATCAACCAGTAAAGTTGCAATTGCGAATAGAAACAGGAACGGGAGAATTCTTTTCATCATTAAAATTTATTATAGCGCAATTTACTGAGTTTTCTGCACACGGGATTAGCGTTTTATACTATTTATGAAATCTTTAGTAGTGTGGCTTATATCGGTTGCATTTTGCAATGCCTTAATATAAGCCGAGCCAATAATGGCTCCGTTTGTGTATTTACAAGCTGCATCAAAACTGTTTTTATCCTTTATGCCAAAGCCAACCAGTACGGGATTGTTTAAATTCATTTGCTGTAATTTGATGAAATAAGCCTCCTGAGCTTTTGCATCTGTAGTATTTTGTGAGCTTCCGGTTGTAGCGGAAGAAGAAACTGCATAAACAAATCCGGTGCTGAGTTCATCTATCTGTTTAATTCTTTCTGCACTTGTTTCGGGGGTGATTAAAAAGATAAATTTGAGGTCGTGCTTTTTAAAGTACTGTTGATATTGCGTTTCAAATTCGTACATGGGCAAATCTGGCAGGATGATTCCATCTACACCAACTAAGGCAGCAGCCTCACAAAATTTTTCAATGCCAAATTGCAGCACTGGATTCATATAGCCCATTAATATTAAAGGCGTTTGAATGGTTGCTCTTAAATTTTCCAGTTGCTGAAAAAGTAAATGAATATTCATCCCGTTTTCCAATGCCTGCATATTGCTTTGCTGAATTACCGGCCCATCGGCAATGGGATCACTGTAAGGAATACCGAGTTCTATTATGTCGGCACCGCTTTGCTGCAGGGCACCCATTACCTCAACAGTTGAATTAAGCTGAGGATAGCCAGCCGTGCAATAAACATTTAGAATGTTTTTATTTTTTTCGGTAAAGAGTTTGTCTATCCTGTTCATAAATGTTTCATATAAGTATCCAGATCCTTATCTCCCCTTCCGCTTAAACAAACCACCACCACATCTTCTTTTTTAAAATCAATTTTATTTAAAACAAATAAAGCATGTGCAGTTTCCAATGCAGGTATAATGCCCTCTAGTTTGCTCAATTCAAAAGCAGATTGCAAAGCCTCATCATCGGTTGCACTCATAAAAATGGCACGGCCACTTTCAAATAAATGTGCATGCAAAGGGCCAATACCCGGGTAATCCAATCCTGCTGAAATGCTGTGTGGTTCTACAACCTGCCCATCCTCGGTTTGCATTAGCAGGCTTTTACTGCCATGCAAAATACCCGGTTTGCCCAGTTGTGTAGTAGCAGCACTCATACCACTATTTATGCCGCAACCGGCTGCTTCTACTGCAACCAACTTTACGTTTTCATCATCCAGAAAATTATAAAAAGCACCGGCTGCATTGCTTCCTCCGCCAACGCAGGCAATAACATGTGTTGGTAATTCAGTGCCTATTTTTTCAAACAACTGTTTTTTTATTTCTTCGCTGATGATGCTTTGAAACCTGGCTACCATATCCGGATATGGATGCGGACCAACTACCGAGCCAATAATATAATGGGTGTCAACCGGGTTGTTTATCCAGTCACGGATGGCTTCGTTGGTGGCATCTTTTAAAGTTTTGCTGCCGCTTAATGCCGGCACAACTGTTGCGCCCAGCATTTTCATTCGAGCCACATTGGGGGCCTGGCGCTCAATATCTTTTTCGCCCATGTACACAATACACTCCAGCCCTTTTAATGCACACACGGTTGCAGTTGCAACGCCATGCTGGCCTGCACCTGTTTCGGCAATGATTCTTTTTTTACCCAATTTTATTGCCAGCAATATTTGGCCAACAGTATTATTTATTTTGTGTGCGCCTGTATGGCAAAGGTCTTCTCTTTTTAAATACACATTGGTTTTGTATTTTTTGCTGAGCCGCTCTGCATAAAAAAGTGGTGTGGGCCTGCCCACATAATCTTTCAGCAGTTGCAGGTATTCATTTTGAAAACTTTCTTCGTAAATTATTTTCAAATAATTTTCCTGTAAACCTTTTACATTGGGGTACAGCATTTCGGGAATAAAAGCACCGCCGAAGTTGCCGTAATAACCGTGTTCATTTACTGTGTAGTTCATTTTATATTTTGAATTTGGCTTTGCCAAACTTTGTTTTTTGTGACCAACTGTATTTCTTTGCTCAACTTCAAAGGCACTCTTGTACAACATTTCTTTCCTGAACATTGTTCAAATCATTACCTATCACTAATTTCAAAAGCTGTAAAAAACTTAAGCTCCAAAGTTCCCCCTTCCTTCGACTTAGCTCAGGACTGGCGGAAGGGGTTTTAGGGCACTACTTTAACCCCTGCCTAAACTGCAATACCAACCCCATATCTTTCACACCCGGCTCCTTCTCTACTTTGCTGTTGATATCCACCGCATAATAATCCGGATGTTTAAATGCTTTTAATTTTGCAATATCATCCACGCCAATACCGCCGCTTAAAAAGAAAGGCTTTTCAATTTTAGCTTTGCTCAGTACTTTCCAGTCAAACTGTTTACCGGTGCCGCCGTGTGTGACTGTATTTACTCCTCCTCCTTCGGGGGAGGTTGGGAGGGTGCCTGTATCAAACAAATAGTAATCGCATACCTCATCATAATCAGCCACCATTTCATCAATGGAAACTTTACTGTCTTTTACTTTAAATGCTTTAATCACTTCCACTTCTTCTGAAAGTTCTTCACATAGATCCGGGCTTTCATCGCCATGCAATTGAACCACATCCAGCCCATAGTCTTCAACCACCTGCATAATTTCATCGTAACCGGCATTTACAAAAACGCCTACTTTTTTTAAATCGAAATCAGAATTTTTAAGGTCTGCTGCAGCTATTTTATCTCCCAGATAACGTGGCGAATCTTTGTAAAATATCAATCCTGCAAAATCAATATCAAGGCCATCTAACTGTTGCAATTGTTTCAATTGGGTAATGCCACATACTTTGGTGTTCATGTTTATTGTTGTTTTAGTTTTTGTACAAATTCTCTAAATGCTTCGCCTGGGTCTTGAAACTTCATAAAATACTCGCCCATCAAAAAACCCTTAAACCCTGCTGCTTTAAAAATACTTATTGTTTCAATATTGTTGATACCGCTCTCTGCAATTTTAATTTTATCAACCGGTATCTGCTTACTCAATTCAATGGAGCGGTTAATATCCACTGTAAAAGTTTTAAGATCCCGGTTGTTAACGCCTACAATTTCTGTTTCATCACAAATATGTTGCAACTCAGTTTCATTGTGTATCTCCAGCAATACTTCCAGTTGTAAAGACTTTGCAAAGAAAGCCAATTCTTTAACACGATCGGGCGTTAAACAGGCAGCAATTAATAAAATAACATCAGCACCCATTGCCCGTGATTCCGTAAGTTGGTATTCATCAATGATAAAATCTTTTCTTAAGATTGGAATATTATTTACCCTGGCTTTACTCAGGTCATCTGCAGAGCCGCCAAAAAATTCAGTGTCGGTTAAAACAGATAAACAGGAAGCACCATGATTTGTGTAAGCAGTTGTTACCTGCAACACATCAGCCAGATCATTGATAATGCCTTTTGATGGCGATTTTCTTTTAAACTCTGCAATAATTCCGGTGTTAGTTTCATCCAGTAAAAAGTCTTTTAAAGAAAATATTTTCCTGTGAAAATTTTCATGCTGCTGTAATGTTTCCGCAGCTACAAGATTTTTATTCCATGCTACCTCTTCTTTTTTAAATTCAATTATTTTATCCAGGATATTCATAATTACCTGCCGGTTAGTTTTTGTAAAGATTGATAGGCCCTGCCGCTTTCCAAACTTTCCACGGCCATTTGATAACACTCATCATAAGAAGCATACTTACCAGTGCATTGCAATGCCATGGCAGAATTAGCCAGCACCACTGCATTCTGTGCCCAGCTACCGGCTCCTTTTAAAATGCTCAAAAATATTTTGGCTGCTTCTTCAACAGAATTGCCACCATGAATATCCATCGGATTCACTGTACGCTTTCCCAGGTCTTCTGCACTATAAATTCTTTCACCAGCGTTGGTTATCACTTTCACATCGCCGGTTAAAGAAATTTCATCATAACCATCCAGGCTGTGAATGATGGTGAAGGCACTACTACCCTGCTGCAACA
>JBKJLT010000088.1:0-10904 GCA_046596765.1 Ferruginibacter sp.
AATTCGTAACTGATTGTTCTTTTTTTGTGCCTGCCGGTTCAATAATATACGCTACTCATTCCTACAACCTTGTCCATTTTTCTACCTCAAAAAACTCAGATAATTTATTTACATCCGAGCATATTTTTATAAGATTTTTTGGGCGGTAATCGGCCCTTTTCTGCAACCTGAGTACCACTGATTCGTGCAAAGTATGTTTATGCTTACCATCCATAAACCTGAACCTGCCCTTATTTACATACAACCGGGAAACCCACTTTGGTTTATCAACCGTACCCTTATTTACTTTAATAAGCTTAGGCCAAAACTCGGCAATGCGCCACCCGCCGGATAAAGAAATATTCAGATCCTGCAAATAGGGTTCGGGGTTTTGCTGAAATAACTTTTTGGTAATTTCCAACTTTCCCGGCTCAAAAAGCAATCCTTTTCCCATCGCCTCAATAATCATCCACTCCAGCGAAATATTACTCAGGTTACTTACTTCCTCAAGATAAGAGCCTCCAACATCTGAATGTACGCCTGCAAACCATACCTGGCGAATGTCCTGCTGCTTTTCAAAACGGGTGCCCCATAAATTTTGCCTGAAAAAAGCCCTGCGTTCATCAATTGAAATGGCATGGCGCACATTGGCTACACTTTCGTTATTGCTTGTGCCTTGTAAAGTCATGGGACTATAAACCCAACCAATGGAAGAAACGGTATCCCAAAGGCCCAAAAAATGAACTTTACATTCACGGCTGAATGTCTTTTTAAAATCCGTAGAAATTTTCGCCTGCTTGCGGTCGTGAAAAATACGCATGGCTTCTGCTATCAGATTTTCACTGTTGGCATACAGCAAACCGCAGGTATTTATTAACCCTGCCAATGCTCTTACCGTGTAAGCTCCCCTGCTAAAGCCAAAAAAATATAACTGGTCGCCTTCTTCATAAGTTTTCATAAGAAAGGCATAGGCATCCATAATATTCTGATTGAGGCCATAACCAAAGCTTTGTCCTAAAATATATTCCAGTTTTCTGGTTATGGGGTTAAAAGCATCGTAGGTACTGGGCGTACCCACTCCGGGATCGTAATAAGTTAACTGCCGGTCGGTATTTTTTTCCAGCACATTAAACAACTTCACTACATTAGAGTTGTGGTCGCCAAAATCGTTGCTTGTTCCATCGCAGCAGATAACAATTTTTTTCATACTTATTTTTTAATCAAGTCCTAAAGAAATGCCACCAACTCCATAATCGTACTCAACTTCATCACCGGAAATATCTTTTTTCTGCACTTGAACTTTTTCAACAATCTCTACGCCTTTTCTTTTATCAACAAATGGATCAATGGCTTTAAAAAATTTTAATGAAGTTAGTTTTTCAATAAATGAAATATTCACCTGAAACACTTCTTTATCTTTAAAATCAGCAAATAATTCTTTTTCTTCTTCTATAGTAACTTTTGCTTCTTTTTTAATGAGGGAGCCCATGTATTCTTTAAGCAGTTGTTTTTGCCCCAGTAAAAAACCAACGTAATATAATTTTCCGTCGGATAGTTTTTTATAGTAAGCAATTTTCCAGAACAGCGTTGGTATTTTTACCAATGCTTTTTTTTCACCCACTGCTACTTCTAACCCCGGATCATCATCCTGAAACACCGGCCCGGTAAATACATTAATGTTGTAGGAAATACCCGCATCTTTTTCTTTACTTCCCCGCTTTACAGCCGATGCTTCTTTAAGAATATAATCTTCCAGGCTACCCCATAATCCACGGTTTAACTGCCCAATCTGCGGAATGGCATTGGTGAAGAAAAAGGTTAGTCTTGCTCCCCGTTCTGCAATTTCTTTGGTTGTACCCCACTGCGGATCTTCACGCTTAGACATGTGGCCACGGTCTAAAAAATTGGAGTATAATCTGCGTTGATTTTTTTCTGTTTTTCCTTCATCAAACTGGTACATATACAATTCATCTCCCCACTGGTCTGCTTTATCGATACGAGTATCAGCTACAAATACACCAACCCTGCCTGCTCTAATAAATTTTTCGCCATTAATATTGCAGGCTGCAAAAAAAGGAAATTTGCGGCTTTTACATTGCACCGTACTATAACTCTGGTATTTCAATTCCGTTTCTTTAGTTCCTTTAAGTTTAACCACATCATCTTCCTTTTCTGCATCTATAACCGGCAATGTAATTTTAACTTCGGGATCAATAAAAAACGGATTATAGCCATTATAGTCTGCGTCGTTCTGGAGGCTGGCCATATCTTCGCCGATTGACTTTTCATGCAACAGCAACTGCTCGCTTTCAAGCACTTTATATTGATCATTTACAAAAGTGAGGCGCTCCACTTCACGCCCAAGTTTGGGTATAATATCTTCCATAGCGGTGCCTGTTACAATAAAATCGCCCAGGCTATCTTTATCTTTATACACCCGTGCTTTAACTTCGTAACCGGCTTTGTTTTGCCTATACAAACCACGTACCGCATGAGCACCCGGAAATTTTGGTACATTAAGTAATATTGCTGCAGGCCTTCTGCCCATGGCAATACTTCCGCCTAAATGCTTGTCGAGCATTTCAGACAAATTTAAGTCGTCTAAAAAACCATCAGCATTCATAAGATTGCTGTACACAAAAGTTGGTTTAGGCAATGCTACTTTAATTTTCTCCCTGATGCTGTAAGGTGCCAAACCGATATCAAAACTCTGCACATTTAATGGTGGCCTGAAATTAGGTTTTTGCTCCAGGGAAAATTCCTTGCAGATGCGTTCAACCTCATCAACCGAATATTTAAAAAGCGTGAGTATATCAACCGTTTTTTCCTGGTCGTTTGTTCGCTGATCAAGGGCAGCCCCCTTCATACCTATAAGCAGGCTGTAGGTTAACAGGCTTTGCCCGTAACTGGATGCTTCGTAACTCACTTTGTCTGCAGCACTGCCGGTAAGTACAAAGCTGCCTGTACGATCCTTCATCCGGTCCAATGCTCTTTCACTGGTGGAATCCAATGCAGTTTTGCTTTTCAAACCATCCAGCAACTTTCCCGAATGGCAGGTATCAAATATCAACACCTGTTTAAAGGCCTTTATGTTGTTAATCCAACCTCCCAGTTCTTCGGATGATATGGACACTCTCTTTCTTACAGCGCTATCACTCAGGTCGCCGTTAAGGGTTTCGTAAGTGAGGTAATAATATTGTGGATTTTTTCCATCATCATAATTTGCGCCGTGCCCGGTAAAATAAATTACAATTACATCCTGCGGAGATGCTTTGGCAGCTATTTCTTCAAAAGCCTTTTTTATATTTTCTTTACTGGAAAGATCAGCCCCCAATGCTTTTTCGGTGTTTAGCAGTGTTGTATAAACCTGCCCTACAAAAAGCTGCTGGCCTACAAGTTGTACTGCATCGCAAAAACTACTGGCATCATTATCAGCAAAAGATAATGACAGTTTTGGATTGCTGTATTTAGAAGTGCCTACAAACAATGCGTACAAAGCCGGTGGCGACGCGGCTTTAGTACCAGACTTTTTAATATACTCCACACTTTTTAATGGCCCTGGCAACCAACCTTCACCGTTCCAGCAGCGTATGGAAATAGTATTTGGCTGATTTGTAAGAAAATAATCATCGTAGGGGTCTATTGAAAAAGTAAAAGATGTTTTACGCTCTTTATTAATATCGTTTTCTACCTCTTTATTATTTATTCTAAGGCTTGTTCTGCCAATTCCACCGCTTTTTTCTTCCAGCTCTACTTTAAGCAGTGTACCATCCAGCTCCATACTTTTTATATCAGGATAAAAATCATGCTGCGTCAACTTTGTTACATCAGGCAATGTAGCAGTTGAAAATTTCATTAAAATACGCAGTAATCCCGGTCTCCAGTAGCGGCCTTTCAACTGTTCCAGTTCAATTACTTCCATGCCTAACACAAAATGTAAAGCATTCATACCATCTGGAGTAGCATCAAATAAGCCTGATGGTGTAATTGCTACAGAATCAGCATCACCTATGCTTACCAATTTAACCAATTCTCTGGCTACAGTATCTTTGAAATTAAAGTGTTTGTCAGCCTGCCACTCCCATATCCGGGTTGTACCATCTTCACTGGAACTGATAATATATTTTTCATCGGGTGAAAAAGACAGACTTGTAATATTTGATTCGTGTCCTTTAAAAATTGCAACCGGTTCAACTCCTTCATTTGTACTATCCCATACCCAAATTACTCCATCAATATTTCCGCACATTATAAACCTTCCATCTGCAGTTATATCAATTGCGCCTGATTCTAAAACATCTGTCTCCAGAAACCATTCTCTTATTAGTGCTTCTTCCAAATTGCCTGTTGTTTCTATATTCCATAAAGCAATAGACAGGCCTGAAGTTATCAGATACTTTCCATTTTTACATATCCGTAAAGCCGTTATATTACCTTGCTGATAAGGGAAAGCATGTTGCTTATTTTTATTTTTTGTATCCACCAGTATCAGATCGTTACCTGCCAGATTTCTAAAAGCTGCCACCATGTAACCGGTTGATGTGCTTATATCTACAAACGATTCTGCATCCAGGTCTTCGTATATTTTTTTTAACTTCTTTTTTTGAGGTAGCCACCAAATATTTTCATTTTCTCCTGCCCAATAACCCGCTTCGCCGTTTATGCATCCAAATAATAAAACCTGGGCATCCTGGTCAAACCGAAGGGAAGTAATTTCACCGGGAGCTTGAAATCCATTTACATATTTACCTGTTTTTAAATTCCATATAGCAACAAAACCATTGTTGCTGCCGTAAGCAAGCAAGCTGTCGTCAAAACTGATATCCAGGCACTTAACAGCTCCATAGCCCACCAAACAATTTTCATCTGCAGGTGTAAAGTTTTCATCCAAAACCTTGGTTTCCTGTGGCTTTTTATTTAACGGTGGTAAAATTTCTCCCGACTGCAGATCCCAAATATTGATCTGATTATTACTGCCACCGGTTACCAGCAGTTTTCCATCACTCGTCATAGCCGATGCATAGCTTGTGCCTGCTTCAACCTTTTGTTTAAAAGTTATGGCTTCTTTTTTTTCTTCAATATCCCAACATGTTGCAAAACATTCGTTGGTTGCAATAATACGATGGCGATTGTTGTATTCACTAAAACACAATGATACTACAGCCTTGTCTTCAGCTTTCAATACAAAAGAAAAAGGCGATGTCGTTTTACTTTTTAACACATCCCAGACGTATACAATACTTGCACAGCCTACCGCAAGATATTTTCCATCTGAACTTACGGTAAGTGAATATATCAGGTCTTTATGCCCGGTAAATTCAAAGCGTGGTTTGTTAACTTTGGTTTCCGCAGTTGCAGCGATATCCCATATTTGAACAGGCCGCTCAATAGATTTTTCAGCATCGGCATAAATTAGTAAGGATGTAATAAAATAGGCTGGATCATCAGCAGGATCAATCTTAACAAAAAGAAAATCGAGTTTATTGGGCTTTGTAATTATACATGTTTTCTGTAAAACTTCTTTCTTACCTGATACATCCCAAAGCTTTGCGGTACCATCTATGCTGCCTGTTACCAGATATTTTTCATTTTTTGATAGTGACAAAGATTTTATTTCACCGTCATGCGCTTTAAAAGTGCTGATAGGTTTTTGACCTTCAAAAAATATTTTTATTCCCCCATCTTTTGAACCAACCACTATTTTATTATCCTTTGTAATACACATGGCTATTGACATTCCGCATTCTGAATAGGTATAAACACATTCGCCGGTTTCTGTAACCCATTTTTTTACTACTCCGGTATCTTCTCCTGCAATTATATACATACCGTCTGCACTAAAAGCCACCGTGTTTATTCTTAAAGTAAGCCCGGTAAAATTTCGTATTAAAATACCACTCTGCAGGTTCCACAACTTAATAATAAATTCTGCACCTGCTGTAGCCAGGTATTTACCATCAGGGCTTACAGCCATGCAGGCAATTTCATCAGAATTAACTGACTGTACAATCGTTTCTACCTGTATGGATGTTTTTTCTTTCATAGTTAATAAAATTTTTTTCCAGGGTTAAGTACGTCTTTTTCATTAATTAAAAAACTGACAATTGAAAACAATAAATCAGCAGCTTGCGCTGAAGTTATATTTTGAAGAAGTTATTTTTTAAGATATTGAAAAACAGCCCTGAACTTTAAAGGGCTGCCGGAAAAGGTAAAACAGTAATGCAGTATTTTATGATAAGCTTTGTCTTTAAGGTTTTGATTCTCTTAAAATCTCGCTGAATCCCCTGGCCAGGTTAGCTATCTCCTCTGCCTTGTCAACAATATTTATCATGCGGCGGGCATTATAATAATCGGCATTATCCCCAATAAAATAATGAGATAATTTTTTACCTGTAAACCAACCATCGGTCATTCCCTGTATAGCAATATGGTAGGCCAGGTCCGGTTCTTTAGCCTTATCAGGATCGGTTAACAAATCAACTCCGGTAAGTTTTTTTGCCTTTATATAATTGGCTCTGCCGGTAAGCTGTACATAACCACGGCCATGAAAACGGGCTCCATCACCTGGTTGCGTATTGCCAACATTTTTACCGGGACGGGTGCCCGGACCATAGCGTTTGTTAAAATAAGCATCGCCACCTTTTTCATCAATAGGCCGCATGGTATGTGCGGTTTCCCATTTAAAAGTGGCCAGGCAATAGGCAAGTTTGCGACGGTCGGTATCGGTATCATTAAAGCGTGGGTCGGCTTCAATTTTATCAAATAAAAATTTAAAGGCATCAACAAGGTCGTTTGTTAACGGGCCAAAGCGGCTTATATATCCGCTAAGTAACTTGGTTCTGTTAAAAGATAGCATAATGTAAGGTTTTGGTGTAAGGTTAATAACTTCATTCCTTAAATATAGAATATTGGTTACATAAAAACAATATACTCATATGTTTTTTGGGAGATAATTATTACAATGCTATGCCCCCGGTAAAATACAGGGTGTAAGGCAAAATTTAGAATTGCCTTATTTTATTTAAAGTATGTTTGATTTTATTTCACCACTTCGGTGATAACCTTGCCCACACAGCCGTTTGGCATTTGTATCTGTAGCATGGCAGCAAGGGTTGGTGCAATATCCGTCATGTAAGTTTCCCGGTATAATTTACCGGGCTTAATATTCCAGCCAAAAAACAAAAGAGGAATATGCCTGTCGTATGGAGCTGATAAGCCATGAGTAGCAGCATGATCCCACATTTCGAACCAGCCCGGTTTTAAGAATATTTGTATATCACCGCTGCGTTTCACATTATAACCACTTTTGGCCATTTCCGCTGTGGGTTCGGGAATATTCGTTTTATACAAATCTTTTAAATAAAAAGCATTCTGTACAAATTCAGGTTGCTGGCAATAGTTTAAAACATAATCGTACACTTCTTTTTCTTTTCCACTGGCTTTTATAGCTGCATTATCAAGGTACAGTTGGAAATTATTCATGTACTTAAGCACTTTTTTTATACTGAATAAAGAATCTGCCCGTTGTATCAGTATTTTCTCAAATTCCCTTTTTTTAAACATCCCACCGGGCATTTTATGTTCGGCCAAAAAATCTGTTGCATGCCCAACGCCATGGTCAGAAGATAGAAAGACAAGGTATTGCCCCTTACCGATTTTGGTGTCCAGGTAATTCAAAAACTCACCCAGTTCTTTGTCTAACCGCAGGTAGGTATCTTCAATTTCAATAGAATTGGGGCCAAAGCGGTGGCCAACATAATCGGGAGATGACAAACTCATCGCCAAAAAATCTGTTACGCCCTGGCTGCCCAATTTTTCTGCATCAATAATTGTTCGGGCAAAATCAAAAGTCATCGTGTTTCCGTAGGGCGAATATCTGAGTTCTTTATAATTACTTTTCAGCAAAGCTTTTTCGGTTATGTGCGGAAATACAGGCTTGTCCTCTGTTTCAGCACGCATTTCATAAGCTCTATCATCTGCCGTACTTAATGTATAACTGCTGATGGGATATAAAGTATTCCAGTTTTGCTTTAAATATTTATCTGATAATTTTTTTGAATTAAAATCAACAACATATCCCGGCAAATTATTCATATAAAAACTACTGGTCATCCAGTTACCGGTTGAATCATCGTACCAATAAGCTGCATTGGCACTATGCCCTGCCGGAAGTATGCCACCACGGTCTTTTAATGAAATACCAAAAACCTTACTTTTAAAATTATTGCTGAGCCGCAGTTCATCACAAATGGTTGTTGTCAGCATATTTTTGGGCGACATGAGTCCGCTTCTCCAGCTGCCGCCAACCGGTAACACAGATTTATCATCAGTACAATATATGATGGCATTTTTTTCTTTATCAAACCAGTTGTTACCAATAACTCCATGAATAGCCGGTACAGACCCGGTATAAATACAGGTATGCCCCGGCGCTGTGTAAGTAGGTAAATAAGGAATCATTGTATTCTCACAGCTAAAGCCTTCTTTAAGCAATCTTTTAAAACCGTTATTGCCATATCTGTTTTGAAAATGGTAGAGATAATCCCAGCGCATTTGATCTACAACCAAACCAACTACTAATTTAGGTTTACCCACAGGGCCCTGAGGGGATGCCTGTGCAAAAGCTGCTGTTGTAAAAAAATAAAAAGTAATAAGTAATAAAATTCTGCGAATCATAATATTAGTTTTTTCAACAAGCAAATGTAATCTGTTTAAAGCTTTGCAAATCGAAACAAACAATAAGGATTTCTTATCTTTTTAACCGGGATCGGATTTACAACCATATCCTTAAATGTAAATCCTGCATCCTGCATCAGCTTTTTTATTTCTTCTTCGGACATCAAAGGTTTTTTACAGCCCTGGTGTATTTTGTGTTTTTCGGTAGCCATCAGTTCGGCAATAATAATTTCGCCGCCGGTTTGCAGCACAGCAGCCATTTGTTTTATGATAGCTGTTTTATCAGGTATCTCGTGCAGGGTATTAAATATCCAGAGTTTTCTTTTACTGTTCAGCGGCAGCCATAAACTATCGGTAGTATTAACAACAAAACTAATACTGCTGTTAAATGGCACCGCTTTTAAATTTTCATAATGGGCTATCATATTATTTACTTTGGCAGCGTTAAGGCAACTGCTGTCAATATCTACCAGTATAAAATGTACATTTTTAAAATCAGCAATTACATTAATGGCACCTATATAAGCACCGCTGCTTGTGCCAACATCAACGATTGTATCGCCATTGCTGATTTGTAAAAAAGCAAACTGTTGCTCAAAATGCTTTCGTAATAATGCAGTGTCTGTGTATTTATAGCCACAGAATTTTAATTTTTTAACCTGCTCTTTGTTTTGCTGACCAAAAGAAGCTGTTATAAAAAACAAAAGGCTTACAATAAAAATCAACACTGTTTTCATCGCTTGAAGATAAGATTTGTGCTGAATTTTGTGCGTTTTGAGTAAATGCTTATTTATTGTATTTTTGAAGCCTGTTATTCAGGATTGAGCAAAATCTAAAATCGTAAATCTAAAATCTAAAATACGCATGGATGTTTTTGAAAAATTAGTAAAAGATGGCGGCCCAATTGGCCAGCACATGGACAGAGCACATGGGTATTTTACCTTCCCAAAGCTGGAAGGCGAACTGGGACCAAGAATGAAGTTTCGTGGAAAAGATATGATTGTGTGGAGCCTGAACAACTACCTGGGCTTAGTTAACCACCCCGATGTGCGTAAAGCAGATACTGAAGCTGCTGCAAAATATGGCATGGGCAACCCCATGGGTGCCAGGATGATGAGTGGCAATAGTATACAACACGAAGAGCTTGAAAAAGTGATCAGCGAATTTGTAAGCAGGGAAGATACCATGCTGCTGAATTTTGGCTACCAGGGCATTATGAGTTGTATTGATGCATTGGTAAACCGCCGCGATGTAATTGTGTACGATGCCGAAGCACATGCTTGTATTGTAGATGGCGTACGCCTGCACATGGGCAACCGATATGCATTTAAACACAACGATATTGAAGATTGCGAAAAACAATTGCAACGGGCAACAGAATTAGCTGCTAAGAACGGCGGCGGTATTTTATTAATTACCGAAGGTGTTTTTGGCATGGATGGCGAGCAGGGAATTTTAAAAGAGATTTGTGAACTGAAGAAAAAATATGAGTTCCGAATTTTAATTGATGACGCACATGGTTTTGGATACATGGGCCCCACCGGTGCCGGTGCCGATGAAGCACAGGGTTGCCAGGCAGATATTGATTTGTACTTTTCAACCTTTGTAAAAAGTATGGGCAGCATTGGCGCCTTCATCAGCGGACCAAAAAATGTACTTAAATATTTACGCTACAATACACGCTCACAAATATTTGCCAAGAGTTTACCATTGATGATTGTTGAAGGCATGCTCAAGCGCATGGAGATGGTAAAAGCCATGCCCGAACTGCGTGAAAAGCTCTGGTACAATGTAAAAAAATTACAAACCGGTTTAAAAGAACGTGGTTTTGATATTGGCGGCACCAACAGCCCCGTAACACCCATCTTTATGAAAGGCGATGTGCCCGAAGCAACGCAAATGGTGATGGACCTGCGTGAGAACTATCATATCTTCTGCAGCATTGTGGTGTACCCCGTAATACCAAAAGGCGATATCATTTACCGCCTTATACCAACCGCTGCACACACCGATGCTGATATTGACGAAACACTAAAAGCATTTGAAGAAACAAAAAAGAAACTGGATGCCGGTGGTTATAAAGCGGTTGATATACCGGATATGGCGGAAGCGAATTAAGAACAACGTTTTATAAGAGTTCTTTGAAAAACTTGGTTTTAAGTTCTCAAAAAATATTTTTTGATAATTTTTGAGAATGGTGTTATTGTTTTATGTTTAAAAGTCATTATTGGCTTGTTTTTATGCTTGAA
>JBKJLT010000108.1:0-6203 GCA_046596765.1 Ferruginibacter sp.
AAGTAATAAGTTTGATTACATAGTGGGCAACCCGCCGTGGTTTACTTTTAGCAGCATTAAAAATGAGGAGTACCAGGATATTTTAAATGCACTGGCAGAAAAATATAAAGTAAAACCCGAAAAGGTTGCCAACTTTCCAAATCTGGAAATTGCAGCGATATTTTTAAGCTACTGCAGCAGTTATTTTTTAAAAGATACGGGCAGCCTTGCCTTAGTGCTGCCCCGTAGTTTTTTTAGTGCCGACCATCACGACAATACACGCAGCGGTACTGCTAAAGGTTTTAAGCTTACCGATATTTGGGATTTGCAACAGGTATCACCACTTTTCCGCATACCAAGCTGTGTTTTGTTTGCACAAAAAAATAATGGTAAACGTACCTTACCTGCCGCAGGTTTACAAGGTATTTCGTTTGCAGGTAAACTGCCTGCACACAATTGTAACTGGATTGCTGCTTCGCAAAAACTGGAGGAAGAAAATGTAAACTGGTTTTACAGCAAGCAAGGCAAATCATCTGCCTTCAGCAATAAAAAAACAAAGGCGCAAACTAAAGAAAATCCGTACAAAAAATTATTTAAAAAAGGAGCAGAATTAACGCCACGAAACTTTTATTTTATAGAACTTACTCAAGATAAACCTGAAGATTGGAACGATAGAATTATTAATTTAAAAACAGCTGATACTGTTAAGCCAGATGCTAAGGCTCCATGGAAAGGAAATGATATAAGCGGCAAAATGGAAAGTCAATTTCTATTCAGAACCGCATTAGCGAAAAGTATATTGCCCTTTGCCTTGTACAAGCCAGACTTAATTATACTTCCATTAGAAATAACAAAAAGTAGTAAGGGGATTAAAAAATCAAAAATTCTATCTGTAAGTGAATTGAGAAAGGAAGGCTATTTAAACTCGTCTGCCTGGTTCAATAAAGTTGAATCAATTTGGAATATTCTCCGAACAGAAAAAAATAAAAAAATAACAGCAATTGATTACGTTAACTGGAATAATAAGTTAGTTGCCCAGGATATTAATTCAAAATATATAGTTGTCTATAATGCTTCTGCAAAAGATGCTAATGCAACAGTTATTGAAAGAGACAAACTTGATTTAGAATTTTTTGTTGATACAATATCATATGCTTTATATACAGATGATGAAAGTGAAGCCTATTATCTCACCGCTATTTTAAACTCCACTGCACCTAATGAGATGATGAAAGACTTTCAAGCCAAAGGTTTGTTTGGTGCAAGGCATGTACACAAAAAAATCTTAGATATTTATTACCCAAAGTTTGATAGCAGCAATAAAATACACAAGCAACTGGCAGCTCTTAGCCAAACAGCGCATACCAAAGCAAGTGCCTACATAGCCGCCAACCCGCCACAGCAAGAGCTTTCAGCAATGCATCTTGGCAGGTTGCGTGTAGCTATTAAAAAACATTTGGCTGATGTGATGAAGGAGATAGATGGATTGGTGGGGAAGGTAATAGGTTAAATAATTTATAAAAAATCTATGTTGCGGCAATTGTATGCTGCCATACTTTTCACCGGTAGCTTGCTTCCTGAGTAAATAACTCTGGTAATAAAATCATCGCATCTTTTTTCATCAAAAAAATTTGTACGCAAAGCCTCACATAAAAAATCCATAGTGGTGAGGTAATCTATTTTGTGCATGCTGCAATAGCTCTTGATATCTTTTAAATTGCTGCTGGCTAAAATATTGTTATTGTGCCTGGCCACTGCAAGGCAGGCGCTTTCCCCATCGCCTTTAAATAACTTTGTTTTTATGTACGCATATTCTTTTACAATTTCCGCATTATCTTCAGGAAAATCCATCAGGCGTATAATTTTCTTACTCATCAATAAACTGATTTCACTCCTTACACGGGCGTAACGCCATTGCTGTAGTTCAGCATGTACTTTGTCTAAAATGTATATCAGGTTTTCAGGAAATATTTTATTAATATTATTGGCTTCGCCACCGGTTACAAAATGAGAAACAACATCTGCATCAATCAGTATTTTCCTTTTAAAACTCTCCATTGTTGTTGTCATCAATTTTAGTAAGATCAATACCAAGGTCGCTTAACAGAGAGTAGTAATGACTTTCAGAAATTTTTTCTTTGTCGTACAGTTCTTTTGCAAGCAGGCCATAATCGCCAATTACAGTGTTGTGGTTTCCCGGCTCATATAAATCTGTTTGAAAGCCATATTCAACAGCTCTGCGTTTTACATTTTTTGACCATTCCTCATATTGCTCCTGAGTTATAAGGCTTAGTTTTTTAAGCCGGTATAGCAAAGCTCTTCGGCTGCAGGAATATAAATGTTCAATTTGAAGGATGGTGGGCAGGGTTATTTTTTTTCTGCTTAATTCTTCATCAGGTATATATTTAATAAGGCCGTCGGTTGGCAAAAGCAAATGGCTTGCAAAAATATCTGCATTATACTCTTCTATATCTGCTTTTTTATCAAACAAACCCGTTTGGCAAACCTGGCTGGTAAAATTTGCCTGTATAAACAAATGGTAAAGTTCGTGGCAGATTGTAAAATGCTGTTTGCCCAGAGATTGCTGGGTATTTATAAGCATAAACCTGTCTGTTTTTTCATTCAGGTTTACTTTTAGAGCCATGCCGGAAAAATTATGGGATAGAGGAGCAAAGACTGTTACCACATTTAATTTTTGTAACAGGCTTTTTAGCCTTACGGGTTCATTGCTGTCTGCACCCTGTTCGCTGCGGAAAGAAACCGCTGCTTTCTCTAATAACAAATCACTCATCAGTAAGGGCAGATTTCATGTTGATATAATTGCGGACAACTTTTTTAAATAGGGCAATACTGTTCAAATCTTCTGGCTGTAATGAATCGGCCCGAAAAGCAAATGCAATATTGATTTTACTTTTTTCGGGATTTTCTTCGTAAAAGTCAAATTCATTCATACAGAATAAATTTGCCATTTTTGATAAATGGATTGTTGGCACTGGCCTTGATCCTGCTTCATAATAGGCAATATATTCCCGTGTAATTCCAAGAAATTGTGCAAGTGCATCTTGAGTTATGCCAAGTTTAGTTCTTAAAAATTTAATATTGCCTCCAACAGGAATGGTATTATTGGGAGAATTGGTTTGCATGTAGTAGCTGTTACAAAAACAAAGCTAAAAAAAATATTTCATACTTTTGTAACAAAAATTTGTGATTTCCTCATTCCGCAAAAAAACAAGGAAAAGTTATTTGTAGTAAATCAAAAAGGTTGATAATAAGTAATTACAAGGATTTAATCATCAACGTTTTAGAACAGTACTGTAGTTTAAACAGGAAAGAAATTGATAATTTACTTTTTATAAATTTACTTGGGCTTTAAAGCAGAAAAAAGCTGGTTTTGTAAATTTTACAACAATCCTCTCACCTTTTCAATCACCTCCCTCAAACCACTTACATCCTGCCCACCCGCCGTTGCCAGATTTTTTTGCCCACCGCCGCCGCCTTTTATTAATGGAGCCACGTGTTCTTTAATTATTTTTCCGGCATCTAAATTTTTGGCAACCACAACCGTATCGCTGATGCCGATGGCAACAAAAGGTTTACCGTCAATATTGGCGCAAAGCACCGCTACATGATCGTGCAGTTTATTTTTAAGATCGAAACAAAGTTTCTTTAGTGCATCGGCACTGCTTACTTCAATTATTTCGCCAACAAAAGTTACGTTGTTGATGATCTCATCTTTCTGCAGCAGCTCATTACGGATGATAACCAGTTGCCTGGCTTCTAATGCTTCAATATGTTTTTTGAGCGAAGCGTTTTCGGCCTGCAGATTTTCAATGGACTTAGCAACATCCTTCGGATGTTTTAGTAAGCCACTAATTACACTAATTTCCACGAATGTCTTATTGATTAAATCTCCTGCTGCTTTGCCGCATACAGCCTCTATTCTTCGTACACCTGCTGCTACAGCAGTTTCATGTTTTATTTTAAAGAGGCCTAATTCACCTGTACTGCCCACATGAGTGCCACCGCAAAGCTCAATAGAATATGCAGGATCCATTATTACCACACGTACAACATCGCCATATTTTTCGCCAAACAAAGCCATGGCACCCAGTGCAACAGCTTCGTCTTTGTTCATTGATTTTATTACAACCGGAATATTTTCTCTTATTTTTTCATTCACTAATTTTTCAACAGCCGCAACCTCTTCATCGGTAACTTTTGCAAAATGGCTAAAGTCGAAACGCAGGTGCTCTTCATTTACCAAGCTGCCTTTTTGTGCCACATGCTTGCCCAGCACATTGCGTAAGGCTGCATGCATTAAATGTGTAACACTGTGATGAAGGGTGATCTCTCTTCTTCTGTTTTCATCTACACTTGCATTTACTTCACCACTTAAATCAGCAGGAATAGTTTCTGCAAAATGTATTATGAGGTCGTTTTCTTTTTTGGTATCTACAATTTTTACTTTTGAATTTTGAATTTTTAATTCTCCCGAATCACCAACCTGCCCACCACTTTCGGCATAAAAAGGAGTTTGATCTAAAATAATTTGATAGAGTTCTTTTCCTTTGCCGGTTACTTTACGATACTTAACAACCTTTGCTTTTGTTTCTAAACTATCATACCCAACAAATTTTGAAGAGGGAATATCATTTATAGTGACCCAGTCTTCAGTTTCCAAAGCTCCATCAGATCTTCCTCTTTCCTGTTGTTCTTTTCTGGCTTTTTCGTAACCTTGTTCATCTACTGTCAAATTATTTTCTGATGCAATCAGCTTTGTTAGATCTATAGGGAAACCAAACGTATCATTTAACACAAAAGCACTCTTACCATCAATCATTTTTGAAGATTGAGAAGCTGCTATTACATCTTCAATTAGTTTTAAGCCTTTATCTAAGGTTCTCAAAAAAGCATCCTCCTCTTCCTTAACAACCTTACTCACAAAATCCAATTGAGAATTTAACTCTGGGAAAACACTTTCAAACTGTTTTGCAATAACCGGTAACAATTTATGCAACAACGGTTGTTTGTAATCTAAATATGAATAGTAGTAACGAACTGCACGGCGAAGTATCCTGCGTATAACATAACCTGCTCCTGTATTTGATGGCAACTGCCCATCGGCAATGGTAAAACTGATGGCACGTATATGATCGGCAATTACACGAAACGCAACAGCATCTTTCGTATCGCTGTAATCATATTTTTTACCGCTTATCTTTTCAATCGCTTCAATGGTTCCAGTAAAAACATCCGTATCGTAATTAGATGTTTTTTGCTGAATTACTCTTACAAGCCTTTCAAATCCCATTCCGGTATCAACGTGCATGGCTGACAATTCTTCCAGGCTGCCGTCTTTTTTACGGTTAAACTGTATAAATACGTTGTTCCAAATTTCTATCACCTGTGGATGGTCATTATTTACCAATGTACTTCCATCCACCGTTTTTCTTTCTTCATCAGTTCTGCAATCCACATGTATTTCGGTGCAGGGCCCACAGGGACCAGTATCTCCCATCTCCCAAAAATTATCTTTTTTATTACCCAGTAAAATACGGTCTTCGGCAATGTGTTTTTTCCATTCGTTAAATGCTGTCTCATCCCTGGGCAGGCCTTCTTTTTCATCGCCTTCAAAAATGGTAACGTATAAACGGTCTTTATCTAATTTGTAAACATCGGTAAGTAACTCCCAGCTCCAGGCAATGGCTTCTTTTTTAAAGTAATCTCCAAAGCTCCAGTTGCCCAGCATTTCAAACATGGTATGGTGGTAGGTATCTACACCCACTTCTTCCAGGTCGTTGTGCTTGCCACTAACCCGCAAACATTTTTGTGTGTCGGCAATGCGTTTATTGGGTGCTGTTTTATTACCCAGGAAATAATCTTTAAACTGGTTCATACCGGCGTTGGTAAATAAAAGCGTGGGATCATTTTTTACCACAATAGGTGCCGAGGGAACAGTGAGATGTTCTTTCGATTCAAAAAAGTCAAGGAATTGTTGTCGTATTTCAGCACTCGTCATCATATATACCAATTGTTTAAAGGGGTTGATTTTTGTTGTTTATGGGGTTATATTTGTAAACTTTTGTTCAATGGGGCAAAGGTAAAGAAAAGGTTATAAGTTTAAAAAGTTTAGGGTTTAGAAGGTTTAGGGGTTTAGAAGGTTTAGCCATGAAAAAAATAAAATACTACTATAACACGCACACACTCCGTTACGAGAAGCTGGT
>JBKJLT010000229.1:0-7333 GCA_046596765.1 Ferruginibacter sp.
GATTTTTTTCTGCTTTGCAGAAAAATTGTGATTGTTTTAGTGACCCAGCATCCTTCGAAGCAGGATTATCTTGTCAAATTTTATAATCTGGTTATTAGGTTAATAATCAGTTTTATAAATTATAAAATCATATAAATCCATCTAATCCGTGTCATCCGTGTTCCTTTTGTATTTGTGTCCAAACGATATGATTTTTTGGGAGAGCTACAAGTAAATCTTAGAAGGTAATATGCCAATAGAATGTGCTTGAAGTATCTGGTATGGTACATCGGCATAAGATTTGGCCTAAAAGTCGTATTCCAATTAAATTTTATTACTTTTGCACCCCAAATTCAGGCCCTGTGCCTGACTATGCTTTTATAGTATTTATGACGCTGAAAGATAATATAGACATGCTGCGTTTGCCAAGCCACATTGCCATTATAATGGACGGCAATGGAAGATGGGCAAAAGAAAAAGGCGAAGACCGCCTGTACGGGCATTTGCATGGGGTTGAAAGTGTTCGCAATATTGTGGAAGGAGCAGCGGAATTGGGCATTAAATATCTTACCCTGTATGCGTTTAGTACCGAAAACTGGGACAGGCCGGAATATGAAGTATCTGGATTGATGGAGCTTTTGATTGACACAATCCGTAATGAAGTGCCAACTCTCAATAAAAATAATATCAGGCTGCATGTAATTGGTGATGTTGATATGCTGCCCGAAGCAGCAAAAAATGAATTGAAGGAAGCACTTAACGAAACCAGTGTTAATACTGGGTTAAACCTGATAATGGCTTTAAGTTACAGCAGCCGCTGGGAAATTGTACACGCCATTAAAAATATTGCGGCCGATGTAAAAGAAGGAAAACTACAGCCCGATACAATCACCCAGGAAACGATACAGCAATATCTTACTACAAAAAATTATCCCGACCCGGAACTGATGATAAGAACCAGTGGGGAATACAGGATAAGTAATTTCTTATTGTATCAACTGGCTTATTCCGAACTGTATTTTACCCATACGCTCTGGCCCGATTTCAGAAAAGAAAACCTGTATGCGGCTATACTCGATTTTCAAAGCCGGGAAAGGCGTTTTGGCAAAACCGGTGAGCAAGTAAAAAAGGAAGAATCTACAGATTTGTAGAATGCTAAAAGTCCTTGTCATTTGGAGAAGGATTTAGGATGAGGTTGAAAGACCGGTGAGCAGATAAAAGATAAGGAAGCCACTGACTGAAAGACCCCGTGAGTATACCGGAAGACATAAATACCCATTTTCAATCGTTGTAATTGATGATTTAGGATGAGGTTAACAAATAGTTTTAATTATTGGGCTTAATTTGCCGCACGTTAAAAACAAACTGATGGAGAGGATTTACAAAGGTATTTTTATTATTTCAACCCTTATTTTGAGCAGCCAGTTTGTATGGGCACAGGAGCCCGTTTCTGTTAATCCCGAGTTAGAAGGGATATTCACTTCAAAAATACCTAAAGAATATACCATTGCAGGCATTACCGTTATTGGTTCAAAAGCATTTGATGCCAACCTCATTATTTCCATTTCGGGCCTGGCCGTTGGCGATAAAGTAACCATACCGGGTACCGATGTTTTTTCAAAAGCTATTGCAAAGCTTTGGCGCCAGAGCCTGATCTCTGATATAGAAATTTCATTTACAAAATTAGAGGATCGTAATTTATATGTTCAGTTAGAAATAACAGAAAGGCCCCGCCTTGCCAGTTTTAAATTTCAAGGAATTAAAAAAGGCGAAAAGGATGACCTGGAACCCAAGGTGGCATTGGTTAAAGACAGGGTGGTAACAGAAAACATGCGCCTGAGTGCTGTGGAAGCTATCCGCAAATTTTATTTTGATAAAGGATACCGCAATGTGGATATTCAGTTAAAGGAAGAAGCTGCAGTGGGTTTAAATAATGCGGTAAACATCACTTTTATAATAGATAAAGGACGGAAAGTAAAAGTGAACTCCGTAAATTTTAGTGGTAACAAAGATGTTGCCTCGCAGAATTTAAAAAAGAGTATGAAGAGTACCAAGGAGATGAACCGCATCACTTTATTTCCGGTGGTAGTAAAAAATCCATTTGGAGATTCTGCAAAACGGCAAACATTTAACGAATATATCAATGATGTTGGCTTTATGTCAATAACAAAAACCAGGGATTATATAGATCCGTACTTCCGCATCAGGGGCTTTAGCGGTGCTAAATTCAATGAAATTAAATACATTGATGATAAAGAAAGTGTTTTAAGCTATTACAATTCCCGTGGTTATAGAAATGCGGTTATCTTAAAAGATACTGCAATCCTGGATGAGAAAAATAATATCAACCTTTTTTTAAAAGTAGCCGAAGGAAACCAGTTTCATTTTGGAAATATGGTTTGGCGTGGCAATACCAAGTATAGTGATTCTATTCTGAATTTATTGTTGGCAATAAAAAAGGGAGATGTTTATAACCTGGAGCTTTTGAACAAAAGGCTGGGTAAGCAATTATCTGCCGAAGGTGCCGATATAGGAAGTTTGTACATGGATGATGGTTATCTTTTCTTCCAGGTAGATCCTGTTGAAACTGCGGTTTATAATGATACCATTGATTTTGAACTGCGGGTTCGTGAAGGGCCGCAGGCAGTTTATGGCAACATCACCATCAGCGGTAATAAAAAAACAAAAGACTATGTAATACGCAGGGAGCTGAGAACTATACCCGGCGAAAAATTCAGCCGGTCGGATATCATACGTACACAGCGTGAACTTGGTCAGCTGGGGTTTATTGATGCAGAAAAAATTAATCCGCAGGTTGTGCCAAATGCCGATAACGGAACCGTAGATATTAACTGGGGTATCGAAGAGAAGTCGGGCGATCAGCTTGAGTTGTCGGCGGGTTTTGGCGGCGGAATTGGTTTAACAGGCACACTGGGTGTTACTTTTAATAACTTTTCTATAAAAAATATTACTAAAAGATCAACCTGGGATCCTTTACCATCTGGCGATGGACAAAAGTTCAGTGCCAGGATACAATCGAACGGTAAAGCTTTCCGCTCATATAATGTATCATTTACCGAACCTTGGCTGGGAGGTAAAAAGCGTAATTCATTTACCATTGCATATTCTAATACAAAATATGCCAATGCCTATGATAATTTTGGAAGTTATTGTAAATCATGTGGCGATACCTCTTATGTTAAAACAGCCAACTTCAGTATTTCACTGGGTAAGCAGTTAAAATGGCCCGATGATTACTTTAACCTGATATATTCTTTAAATGTACAGCGCTACAAATTGAAAAATTACAGCAATATATTTCAGGGCATCAGTAATGGTACATCTACCAACATCAGTTTAAAAATTGCGTTGGTACGTAATTCTGCAGGCCCTAATCCAATTTTTCCAACCAGTGGCTCAAACTTTTTGCTAAGCGGCCAGTTTACGCTGCCATACTCATTAATGGGCATTACATCAGGTTCTGAAAATAGTTATAAACTGCCCGAATTTCATAAATGGCGTATGAATGCCGAATGGTTTGTGCCTATAGGTACTGCAAGGGGAGCGGAAAAGAACAAACAGTTTATTTTAAAAATTGCTGCCAAGTACGGGTTTATCGGCAGGTATAATCAAAAGCTGGCGATTTCTCCCTTTGAACGTTTTCAGGTGGGTGATGCAGGTTTAAGTAATAATTTTGCCCTGTTGGGATATGATATCATTGCACATCGTGGATACCCGGTTTATGATAAATCAAACCCAAGGATAAATCCAGATGGTATAACGCCTTCTGAGTTCTTTACCATTTTTAACAAGTACACTATGGAGTTGCGCTATCCGTTCAGCACCAGTGCAGGAAGCACCATTTATGGTCTGGCATTTTTTGAAGCAGCAAATGGCTGGTACGATTTTAAAGATTATAACCCTTTCAAACTGCGCAGGTCGGCTGGTGTGGGTTTACGTTTCTTTCTGCCTATGTTTGGTTTGCTTGGATTTGACTATGGTATAGGATTTGACCGCTACAATAATACCAGCGGTTTAAAAGGTGCAGCCAAGTTTACATTTATGTTGGGACAGGAACCGGAGTAGGATTTTAGTCCCGATAGCTATCGGGAGATTTGCGATTTTAGATTGTAAATCATTATCTTGGTTTACTAAATAAAAAAAAATTGACATTATGAAAAAACTCTTAATTCTTGCTACTTGCTACTTGCTGCTTGCTACCGTTTCAAATGCACAGCGTTATGCAGTTATTGATTCTAAATACATTTTAGATAAACTGCCCGAGTATAAAGAGGCGCAAAAAGCGTTGGACCAGTTCAGCGAACAATGGCAGCAGGAAATTGACCAGAAGCAGGCTCTTATGGATAAGATGTTTAAAGAATATGATGCAGAACGTGTTATGCTTACCGAAGTGTTGCAAAAGAAAAGGGAAGATGAGCTTTACAACAAGGAAAAAGAGCTGCGTGACCTGCAAAAAAAGCGTTTTGGTTTTGAGGGAGACCTATTTAAAAAAAGGCAGGAACTGATAAAACCCATACAGGACAGGGTTTACAATGCAGTACAAAAACTGGCTGTTGACAAACAATATGACTTTATATTGGATAAAAGTGAAGGAATTACTGTTATCTTTGCCGACCCAAAATTGGATAAGAGCGCAGATGTGATCCGGAACCTGGGTGTTAAATAATACTTAATAGAAGAGTTTGGAGCAACTTTTGATTAAAGAAAACAATCTTATAAACACTAAATCAATAAACTTTAAAACAACAATGAAAAAATTATTACTTGGAGCTGTGATGGCATTAGGAATCATGAGTGCATCAGCACAAACAAAAATTGGTTATATTAATACCGATGAACTAATGAGCGTAATGCCCGAAGCAGAAAAAATACAAAAAGACTTAACCGAATACCAGACCTCTTTGCAGCAGCAAGGACTTACTTTACAAAAAGAAGCGGATGCAAAAAGGGATCAGTACTTTTTAGATTCTTTAAAATTATCACCCAGCATGAAGGAGATAAGAAGGAATGACCTGGTTAAATTATACAGCCGTTTACAAAATTATGACCAGGAAGCACAGGAAGATGCACAAAGGTATGCGCAGACTAAAATTGCACCTGTACGAGCAAAAGCACTGGATGCCATTAAAGCTGTGGCCAAAGAAAGAGGTTATACTTATGTGATAGATGATGCATCAACTATTTTGCTGGTAATGCCGCCTGCCGACAATCTTTTACCAATGGTTAAAACAAAATTGGGAATTAAAGACCCGCCACCGGCTCCTGCGGGTACTAAACCGGCTGGTAACTAATATTTATTTTAAATTTATAAACAAAGCCTCCTGATACATCGGGAGGCTTTGTTACTTTTGACAAATGATGCAACAGCCAATTGGCGTATTCGACAGCGGTTACGGAGGTTTAACTGTTTTAAAAGAAATTACAGCTAAACTGCCACAGTACGATTATATATACCTGGGCGATAATGTCCGCTCACCATATGGCACCCGTAGCTTTGAAACCGTTTATGAATACACGCTGCAGTGTGTAAAATGGTTTTTTAACCAGGCATGCCCGCTGGTTATCCTGGCCTGTAATACCGCTTCGGCAAAAGCATTGCGTTCTATTCAGCAAATCGACCTGCCAAAAATTGATGCAACAAAGAGAGTATTAGGAGTGATACGGCCCACAACAGAAATTATTGGCAAATTCACCAAAACCGGTAATGTGGGCATTTTGGCAACCAATGGTACGGTTATTTCAAATTCTTATCCTATTGAAATAGAAAAATTTTACCCTGATATTAACGTCTTTCAGGAAGCCTGCCCCATGTGGGTGCCGCTGGTTGAGAATAATGAATATAACAGCCCCGGGGCCGATTATTTTATACAAAAAAACATCAACAACTTGTTGCAGCAATCGGCCAATATAGATACCATATTGCTGGCATGTACCCATTATCCCCTATTGATGGATAAAATAAAAAAGGCCGTACCACCCGGTGTTACTGTTTTATCGCAGGGAGAAATTGTTGCCGATAGCCTGGAAGCATATTTGCAAAACCACCCGGAGATGGAGGAAAGATGCAGTAAAAACGGGCAAATTTCTTTTTTTACAACCGACTCGCCCGAAGATTTTGACAACCACGCTGCCATTTTCTACGGCAAACCCGTAAAATCAGCGCATTTGAGTTTATAGCCTGTAAATAAATCTAAAATCTGCAATCTAAAATCAAAAATTTCACCTACTTTTGCCGTCCTTTCACAAACAGCAGGGATGGTGCCTTGTTGAGTGTAACAAAACAGAATTCGGAAATTTAATTTGTAAAGGAAAAAACTTAAACAATGCCAGGTAAAAAAAGAACGTATCAACCGCACAAACGCCGCAGAAAATCTGTTCACGGATTCCGTCAGCGTATGGCTACCGCAAATGGCCGTAAGGTATTAGCCAGCCGCAGAAAAAAAGGACGTCATAGTCTTACAGTTTCCAGCGAACACGGTGATAAAAAATAAGATTGCCTGATTTCCCGGATGGGAAATTCGGTTTATATAATTCAGTCCCCCGATTTATCGGGGGACATTTTTATTTCTGCCCAAAGCATTGTTGCCGAATCAGTAATTTTGAGTACTTGCAAACAAAACAACGATATACTTTTAAAAAAGACGAAAAGCTTAAAAGCCGTAAAACCATTGAACAACTGTTCAGGGAAGGTAAATCGTTTTCTAATTTTCCATTTAGGGTATTGTGGAAGTTTGCTGATAATGCGGATGCTCCTTTACAAACCGGCTTTGCCGTAAGCAGCAAACATTTTAAAAAAGCTGTTGACAGAAACCGAATAAAACGCCTTATGAGAGAGGCTTACCGCCTGCAAAAAAATGATCTGCAGATCCTGTTAACACAACAGCATAAACAATTGGCCGTATTTATTATTTATGTTGGAACCGAATTGCCGGAATACGATTTGATTTTTGATAAAACCACCCATGTAATAAACAGGCTTATTAAAATAACCAATGAAAATACTCCGGCAAATATTTAGTTTTCCATTTATAGCTTTAATAAAGTTGTATCAATGGATCATATCTCCATTGATAGGTCCCAAATGCCGCTTTACACCAACCTGCTCTCAGTATGGGCTTGAGGCTTTTAAAAAATATGGCCCTATAAAAGGATTCTGGCTTACGCTGAAAAGAGTAGGTAAATGTCATCCCTGGGGTGGTCATGGGTACGATCCGGTGCCCTAAAAAAGAAGTCAAGTTTTTAAAACTTGACTTCTTTTTTATGTGTGTTTAAAACCTGATTTTTAGAATCTTTCCGCTGCTTTGCTCCAGTTAACCACATTCCAAAACGCAGC